>CAKQDQ010000017.1 GCA_934229335.1 uncultured Prevotella sp. | reverse complement strand
GCACAACGCCCAAGACGAAAGGCAACGCATAGAGGCTGCGCTGAAAGCCGCTAACGGTAATAAGAGTAAGGCAGCGGTGTTGCTCGCCATAGACAGAAAGACACTGTATAACAAAATGAGGAAGTACGGTATGTAAAAATACTGATTCATACGCCGAAGATTTGTAGACATTCCACAAAAAAGTGGGGAAAAAATCTACACTTGTTCCACATATTCCACACATCACAAAAAGACTACGAAAAAAGTTAGCTGTTGATAATTAGAGAGTTACGTTATTCTGTAAAAAGTTGGCATGGCGGTTGTGATATATGTTAGTGGAAATGCCAGTGAAGAAATAACTTCACGGTACAACCACAAAGAAAATAACAAATAACAATATATTCACAATCTAAAAATTAAACAACTATGAAAAAATTAGTATTCTCAGCAATCGCAGCAATGTTTATGGTATCATTTGGTAACGCAGTAGCTTCAAACAGTGTAGCCTTCACGCCAGAGGCAACTCCAGCTGACACTATTTCGCAGCAGTCTCCAGCCGAATCTAACGCAAATGACAACGCTCAGGAGGCACAGCAGAACGCTAACGAGAGCAACACTCAGCAGACACAGCAGCAGGCTCCTGCAGAGTCTAAAGCAGATAGCAATGCTCAGCAGGCACCACAGAACGCTAATGAGAACAACACTCAGCAAGCACAGCAGCAGGCTCCAGCAGAAGCTAATGCAAAAGCAGAGTAAGAGTGTAAAGTTTCAGCATGATTAATATAAAAAGAATCGGGGACAAATATTCTTTGTCTCCGATTCTTTTTTTTTCTTAAGGGTGGTTCTATAAATTAGCATTGTTATATTTCGAGACTATTTTCGTGGTCAAAGTGTAAGCGAGTGAAGAAGTTATGCTGTGCGTAACGACTGAATGAGCTTACGCTTTGAACCGAAAAGAGACCGACAGATGACAAAACGTCATTATGTAAAGTAAGTCCCGTTTAACGGTGGTAATTTATAGAACCACCCTTAAATCCTTTCAAGAAACGTGTGTAGCTCGTCTATTATTAGGCGTATGGAGTGCTTTATCTCGCTGTCGTCAAAGTTGTGTATAAGTTCGGGCGAGAGAGCTTTTATGTCCTCCGTATGTTCAAATTGCAGCATAGATGCTATAGGAAGCATCTTATGGGCAATCTTACTCACTCTGTCGTATGGCAGAGAAGACAGGGGCAGTAGTTCTTGAAGCTGCGCGAGGTAGTCGTAAAGGCTAACCTTCATGGTATTCATTATCTCCCTCTCAGTATCAGCGTCGCCTGCGGCAAAAGCGAGAATAGAACCCATATCGGTTTTAACATCTTTTGAAGTGTGGGCTACATTGTCAGAAGTTGAGGCGGCATAGTTTTCCACCCCTAATATTTTCGCAATGTCAAGTATGCCGAATGGCTTAAACAGACAGCCGTCAAAACCAGCAAGTTGTATCTGGTTTATGAAGCTGTCGTCATGAGCAGTCATAGCAATGACGGTCATGTTGCTGTGGTTGATGTGTTTTATCAGCTCCATACCATTCATCTCTGGCATCTCAATGTCCATAAACATCAGTGCTGGCTGCTCCTTGTGGAGAAGTGTAAGAGCCTCCGTGATATGGTTGCAAGTAAGCACCTGCCATGTGTTGTCAACAATACGAGAGAGCATTTCGCGCAATAACTGTAACTGTAGCTTATCGTCATCGAGAATCAACACTTTGTGGTTGGCAAAGATATGCTCACCAGTAGGCGTGATGGGACGATAAGACTTGGCTATGGGTAGAGACGACTCGGTAGCAGATGCCGACTCGCTGCCTTTCTCTAAAGGTATAGTCACAGTGAATACAGACCCCTTACCGACTTCTGAATGAAGCTCAATGCTGCCGCCAAGAAGCATCGTCAGCTCCTTCGTGATAGAAAGTCCGAGCCCTGTTCCTTCAATGCCCTGGGCGTTGTCAAGGCGTGTAAAGGGTGCGAAAACGCGTTCTTGTTCCTGGGCAGTCATGCCTTTGCCAGTGTCTTTTACACTAACGGTGAGGGTGGCTTGCGCCACATTAGGGCGAATAGAGGCAGAGATGAGAATGTTACCACGTTCGGTGTACTTTATGGCATTGCTAAGAAGATTGTTAATAATCTGCCGTATGCGGAACGCGTCAGCGAAGAAAGTGGTGCTAACGTCATTGTCAGCGTATTCTTTCTCGTTTGCGATGGGAGAAATGTTATACTCGCAGGTTATTGCGATACCTTTTTGTTGGGCAAGTATTCTGTAGCTCTCTGCGCATTGTGTTACGAGTTGGTGTGGCGAGAAATTTACAGGATTCAGCTTTATTAAACCTTTCTCCAACTGGTGATAGTCGAGCAGTGCCGCTACCAATTCTGCAAGGTGCGAGGCAGAACTCTTTATGTTGGCAAGGCATGACAGTCCACGTTCGTCTTTTATATAATCCCTCATAAGGTCTATGAAGCCCGATATAGAGGCTACGGGAGCCTTAATGTCGTGAGTGATAGTAAGGAGAAGACGCTCACGTTGCTTCATAATCCTATTTGTTTCATCGTTAGCTCTTTCGAGTTCTTCACGGTATATGCGTTCCTTCTTATTGTCGCGCCATATATAAATGAACAATATGAGGGTGACGGCAATAGCGATAATGGCGAGCATAGCAATCTGCCCTAAAAGATGTTGACGTGCGTTGATAGCCTGATTGATAGACTGCTCCATAGACAAGCGTTCCTGTTGGTGCAACTCGTTAAGCTGTTTTGCGGAACGCATGGCGAGCTGTGCGTTGACAATCTTAAGGTCGTTCATCTCCTTAGAAACCGCTTTGCTATTGCCCTTGTGTCGTTTTTTCTCCTCTTTATCAATCTGTTTTAGTATGTCAGCCACTTCGTTAGCGACATTAACAGGTGCGGTGATAGTATCAATTACCGCCACATTACTGTCGTGCCTGATGCTGAGAGTCTCGGCGTGTTCCTTCTTAAAAGCGTCGGCAAGACGCTTGAAGAAGCCTTTTTTAGACTTAACGACCTCTACTGTAGTATTCTTTGCGGCAAGACTCTGTTGACTTCTTGATTGAACCACTACGGAGTCTTTACCATTGTTGAGGCTGTCCACCTTTTTCTTCAGGTAGTTAGTATTCCTATTACCGGCAAAAGCGTCTGCCAGCTCCTTAAGATTACGTTGTTCCTCCTTCAGAAGGTTTGACATAACGCTATCGGCAGAGTTTCTCTTCTTGATATATTCTCGTGATGCTTGGTTGATAGCCAGTATAGAAGTAGTGTTGCTATATACCAGACTAAGAGCCAGTACCAGTACAATAACAGCAATAGCGTATCCTAAAGCCACCTTAAAAGGAAAATTAGTCTTGGGCATTTGAATAAGAGTTTGTGTTGAAACAAAAGCAAGCGTAAATTGTTTTACCAAAGAGTAAAAGTATTTATCGCACGTTGCAAAGTTACCTATTTTTCCCGAACTGTGCAAGTCCTTTCTGTTAAGTGATGCCATTGCCAGCATTGAAGATGTTTATTATCGGACGGATAGCAAATGTCTCACATAGCATATAAGGTGGTATAATATATTAAAGCCCCTCTATTATATCTCAATTCTACCTTGAAAAAAGTGTAATATTATTTCCGAATATCATCATTTTTTTGTACCTTTGCATTGTAACCAGACGGTAAACAGGTACATTTTATTTGCTTTCAAAAGTTAAATACTGTAAAAATGTATTTGTAAACGAATGATAATCAATAATATAGTCTTTTTGCCCTCAGAGAGCATCTTCCATTAAAACAAGGATTAAGACAAATTCCCACAGATGAGAGCGTTTGTCATGTCTACCTCAGAGAGCATCTTCCATTAAAACAAGGATTAAGACTTCTCTTGAGTGTCTCGAAGAGAATATAGAAACAACATCTCAGAGAGCATCTTCCATTAAAACAAGGATTAAGACTCCAAGAAAAACTACCAAAAACTCAGGATGTGTTTCTCAGAGAGCATCTTCCATTAAAACAAGGATTAAGACTGCTTCTTCCTCCAGTTTTAGAGCATAATTCAAAAAGCTCAGAGAGCATCTTCCATTAAAACAAGGATTAAGACAAGAAAAAGAAAAAAAGAAAGCAAAAAAAATAGACTCTCAGAGAGCATCTTCCATTAAAACAAGGATTAAGACGCCTTCTTACTGTTGCAAATCATCGTGGTTACATTCTCAGAGAGCATCTTCCATTAAAACAAGGATTAAGACTATATTTATTAATAATGTTAAGAGCGAAGGGGATGTACTCAGAGAGCATCTTCCATTAAAACAAGGATTAAGACAACTTCTGGTATATCTAAGAATTGTCTTTTACATTTCTCAGAGAGCATCTTCCATTAAAACAAGGATTAAGACCTCATCTTTGATGATTGTATAAACGTCATAGTACACTCAGAGAGCATCTTCCATTAAAACAAGGATTAAGACAAGGTTTTCCGTTAACTGATGAGACGGTCTTATCCGTCTCAGAGAGCATCTTCCATTAAAACAAGGATTAAGACGCAGCCATATATTGTAATATAGGGACGCGATTCCTCAGAGAGCATCTTCCATTAAAACAAGGATTAAGACTCTTCCGAGTATTTCTGGTTCAGACCTTCGTCCATTTCTCAGAGAGCATCTTCCATTAAAACAAGGATTAAGACGGCTCTTCTGCTCTCATTAATCATTTTTGCAGTTGCTCAGAGAGCATCTTCCATTAAAACAAGGATTAAGACCTGTATTGCCAGCCTTGGTTACGTATTCGATGGCTGCTCAGAGAGCATCTTCCATTAAAACAAGGATTAAGACATTTGTTGTCATATCTATGCATTTCTGTTTCTAGTCTCAGAGAGCATCTTCCATTAAAACAAGGATTAAGACTGCTTTGTTGTGAAACAAGGCAGTAATTTTAAAATCTCAGAGAGCATCTTCCATTAAAACAAGGATTAAGACTCGAATACGTCGGATGTTGGCATGTCTACACCAATCTTCTCAGAGAGCATCTTCCATTAAAACAAGGATTAAGACTTCAATAACAAGCATAGTGCTTTTTGGAAGCATATCTATCTCAGAGAGCATCTTCCATTAAAACAAGGATTAAGACCAAATCTCTATTGGCTTGGGATAACTTCGTTTTTCTACTCTCAGAGAGCATCTTCCATTAAAACAAGGATTAAGACTATTTTTAATGCTTCTGTAGCATCATAATATTTCCCACTCAGAGAGCATCTTCCATTAAAACAAGGATTAAGACCGGATAGCCTGCCCCATGTGCTCACGTTGGATAGTCAGCTCAGAGAGCATCTTCCATTAAAACAAGGATTAAGACTCACATTTAAGCCAGGAGCACAAGCCCCAGACCATTCTCAGAGAGCATCTTCCATTAAAACAAGGATTAAGACTCTGTAGCATCATAATATTTTCCGTTTTCAATGACGGTCTCAGAGAGCATCTTCCATTAAAACAAGGATTAAGACGCCTTGGTTACGTACTCGATGGCTGGCGAAAATGTAGCCTCAGAGAGCATCTTCCATTAAAACAAGGATTAAGACTACACACGCATCTACTTTTTCTTTTACTTTCATTGTCTCAGAGAGCATCTTCCATTAAAACAAGGATTAAGACAGAGTTAGAAGTGTGGATTTATGCTGCAAAACCTCTCAGAGAGCATCTTCCATTAAAACAAGGATTAAGACGCTTCTTGCTCTCTGCAATGTAGTTTTTCTTTTTCTCAGAGAGCATCTTCCATTAAGACAAGGATTAAAACCGCTTAATATATTTTTTGAAGTCGACGCGAACTCTGATTCTGATAATAACGTCCATTAAAACAAGTAATAGATTGTGTGCTCTGTCATCTTATTATTAGATTATGAGCTATAAACGCTGGAAGTATCTTAGACGATAAAAGGGATAAGAGTGATAGCAGAGGAAATTAAAATAAATGGCATATCTCCGAAGGGGGCCAATAGGAGATATGCCATTAATGGTGTGTCGATGTAAAAAAGAGGAACTAATCGCAGATAGATATTACCTGCCAGTTCCAGACGTTCTTGGATTTATTGTAGCAATATGCTGCAATAGCCGTTACGGTCATACCGTCAGTGAGGTTGTACTTGCTTACACAATTAGGGGTGACGAAATATGAAGAGTCCTTGCTCTTGACAAAAGCGAATTGTTTGTCATTACGTTTTATTACGGTGCCTTGTACTCTTCTGATATACGAATTACACTCAGTGGTCAAAGCAGAAGGGGAGATAGGCTCTATTTTATAAAATTCTGTTTTCCCTGTTGAGTTCTTTTGCCATTTTACTGTTAACAAAGAACCTATGTGCACATTGCCTTTTATTGTATTTCGCCAAACTTTTGCTGTGAGCTCCTTACCGTAAATAAGAAGCAAATACTGCGCTGCTGTATTGATATATGTAATGATAGCTATGCTACTGTTTGCACCGTAGGTAAGTATGTTGTCTGTCTTCTCTTTATAGTCTAAGTTCTCATTACTATTCGGTTTGGCGTTCGTTATCTGTGTATCGTTCATCATACATTGCACCTCAAACGATGGCATTCTTTTTTCCTTTCGGCAACAGTCTGCTATTTTATCGAGGTGAAAGCGGGCACGTGGATAATCATGTGTCTCCATATAGTGTTTAGCCAATAGAGAGCGTATCTTGACAAGGAATGTTTCTGGAGTCTTACAATGCACGGCACGCAGCATACAAGCCAAGTACATATCTGCCTGGTCATGGTAGACTTCGCTCAACAGTTGCCATACCCAAAATTCTCGTTGTTTTTTTCGAACAAAGGGCACAAGGATTTTTAGTTCTTCGTCCCTGTTCCCACCTAACGCAAGCAGAAGTTTTCCACAAAAATATCCGGGATAAGTCATATCGGGATAGTCTGTTGCAAGTTTTTCTAATTGTGGAATAAACGTTGAGATGGCGTCTTGGTCATTGCTGCGCAATAGAACCTTGGCGTATGCTATATATACCTGTTCGGCAAGAGACATAATCTTTTGCCCTGTAGTATTAACGAAGGGTTGATAGTCGTCGGGCATGAGGTTGTTAAGGTTCCACCATTCAAAGAAATCCTTTTCATGCTTCCAGTCTTCATACTGCTTGAACGCTCTCAACAATGCGGAGTAACCAGGAGATGGAAGAAAAGTGTAGTGCTTAAGAAAAGTGAATATGCGAGTTAACGTCTCATAATCATTCTTACGTAGTGATTTCATGAAAGTTACTATGCACCACAGAACGTTGTCGTATATAAGTTTATCATCCTGCATAGTCAGCGACTCAAGCTGAGTAAGTTCCTCTAAGTGTGCGAAGAATGACTCTGCTTGTTGTGTGGCAACGTCATTTTTCACCATGTAATACAGTGTCCACCCCATTGCACGTTGTACCCATACATCTTGCGGTGAAGTTGTCAATTCTTGTTTAACTATATTGTATGCCTCTGCGGTTTTCCCGGCTTTACACATATTCGTGATATCTTTTATCTGTACCATAGTTATTCAAGGTGTTTGTTAATATCATCAATAATTTGTGACAATTCTCTGTCGTCGCTGCCCAATAATGATTGTGGTTTGGCGTATGTTATAAAACCATTCTTGTTGAAATAGATTTTTATGTATGACATAGAGCCTGTTGTGTAGAAATAATAGTTTGTGCTATAGTCTTCATGCTCTACTATGTTAGTAATGATAATATTCAATCCATCGCAAACAGACTGTATCAGTTCGTAAACTTTCTTATGTATCTCGTCAGAAGGCGTATAGGTAAATGTTATGGGCATGGCTCTCTCATTATTAATCATACTAAGAATTAATGCTGTATGATTAGTCTTTTGAGCAGGTGTCGCTTGATGAAATATTCCTGTACCGTTGTATGTTATCTCGTAACGCTCTGTGCTGTCAATAGTATCAATAAAGTAAACCTCTTTATACTGTTGACTTTCAACTTTCTTTATCCTATATGGTGAATACTGTAAGTTTTTGTATATACACCAGTATTTGGCACGCAGAAAGACAGGACATTCTGTGCTATGATATGGTGTAGCCTCCACATCGTTAAATACTCTACATTCTTCGCTTATTTTTTTACATTTCAATATAGGATCTATGCGGAACTTATCGAAAGGAGTAATGTGTGGCAGATTGGCTATGTAAAGAGTTTTTTGTGCACGGGTAGTGGCTGTGTAAGCCCAACGCAGGCAGTCATCACTAAGCCCTGTACGTTCAGTGTAATCAACAAAGGCGTTTGCCCATTCACCGCCTTGACACTTATGTCCTGTGACAGCATAACCGTATTTGGCTCTTAGACAGGTATAATATTTGTCAGACTTTAGTGCTTCTGCAAAGTTTTCGTCTCCTTGTCTTACTTCTGGATGACGTATACAGAAATCTATGAAGAGAGCTTTCTGTTCATCGATAGAAAGCGTGGCACAGGTACTATTAAGCAAATTGAGCAGCAGCATGCAGTTCATTGTATCACCGCTACCGTCCGTTGTTTTTATATTCAGGAAGTCAAGATTGATGATCTCTTTTTGCTTTATTCCTCCTCTTTGTACGTAGACGGGGACATGGTGCGTCTCACTCTTTTCGCCAATGTACAACACAGGTATCATCTCTCCATTCATTCGGTCTAAATTATAATTATTTTGATACACCATAAGGATGTCGCCAACCTTAAGTTGTGGATCTTCCTCTTTATATAGTCTTTTACGTATTTCTTTGTTATACCTACTGGCAGCAGAGTTAGAGAAGCAAATTATTACGCAGTCGTTCCTTTGAGATTGAAGACGCATCTCCATGTACTTTCCGAGTAATGCATGTGAGTCTTCTAAAGATTCCACTTCGCCTGCTTTCTCTTCGAAAACCAACTCATTCCGTTTCTTTATTTTTAGCAGTTCCCTTATCTGCATGGCGTTTTTAAGTATCGTACTATCGCCCTTCTGACGTAACACTTCTGTTAACTCACCCTCCATCACCTTGAGACCTAAGTCTGTAAAATACTTGGTTTTTAACGCTTGTGAATCCTCTTCTCCTACAGGCGGTAGCTGTGCAGGGTCGCCTACGAAGATTATCTTTCCGCCAAAGGACGGTCGCATAAATGTAAGAAGATCGTTCATGAGATTGTCTGTACCGAAAGAAAACAGTTCTTGTTTTATCTCATGAGAAGTAACCATAGAGGCTTCATCAACAATCGCTACGCTATTCTTCTTGGCAGCATTAATAGGAAATATGTATTTAAATTCGCTATCTGCTACATCCTCTACTTTCTTTACCCTTATTGATTTTAGGCTATAGATAGCTTTATGTATCGTTGTTGCTTCATAATTTGTCTTCTTTCGTAATACACAAGCTGCTCTGCCTGTTGGTGCCATAAGGTGCACGTCATGATGCAGTTTAGCGTAATCTAATATCTGACTTATCATTGTTGTCTTACCAGTACCTGCATATCCACGCAGAATGAATATGGAGGCATCGCTTTCAAGGAATACCTTTATATTGTCAAGTACCGTTTGCTGTTGTGAGGTTAGTTGTAGCATATAGAAATGGTCAGGTTTTACTTTTTTACAAATGCAAATATAATCCATTTTCTCGATATAAGCAAAGATTTTTCTGAGAAATTTGATTATTAATAAGAGTTAAAAGTTAAGTTCTACTATTGCATTTGCTTTTTATATTTATTATATTTGCAGTCGTAATTCAAACACTATATCTACATAATATTTCTCTGCGCACGACACTGATATTATAAAATTAGAACAATAGCACCTGAACAATAGTAATGCAGTAAGACATATTAAGTGGACGATATGTTATAAGGAATATAATAAATCTATTAATAAGTAAGTGTTCAAAATTATTCTCAATAATACAAGAACATTAACTTACTTATTTATAAAGATAATTTTGAATACTTACTTAATCATTTTCTTTATGTGTAAATATTTATATGGAGCCGCGGTACAAGGCATACAGAAGTATATTTTTCAGACAAACAAACTGAAAGATATAATAGGTGCCAGTGAACTCGTGAAGTTTATATGTGATGAAGTATTCTGTAAAGAATTTGCAGGAAGTGGAGAAGTGATAGTTCACGCTGCTGGTAATGTGAAGTGTGTGTATAGTAGCAAGGAAGAATGTGAAAACGCAGTGATGTACTTTCCTAAACGCGTTATGGAAAAAGCGCCAGGCATTACTGTTAGTCAGGCAGTGGTGAAGTATGATGACTCTACATCGTTCAAAAATATAAATAATGAGTTGGAGAAACGATTGCACGCACAGAGGAACCGACCGTGTAAGAGCATAACAACAGGCTATCTCGCCACAGAACGTTCCAGAACGACAGGACTGCCAGCTGTTGATATAGTAAGGGGTGAGTATATAGACGAAGGAACACGTGCCAAGAGAGAGATTCTGGAGGTAAATAATGTTAGTAAAACATTATGCTCGCTATTGGTAGACCGTAACATCGGTTATGACGAAATAGGTTGGGACACAAAAGATATAACCGACCAAAACGACTGGATAGCTATCATTCATGCTGATGGTAACGCACTTGGAGAAGTAGTAGAGAAGGTGGGGAGTGATTCCAGAAAACTAAGTAGTTTCTCACAGTTGCTTGACGAGGCGACGAAGTGCGCTGCACAAAGAGCATACAGGAATATAGAATGTAAAGACTTGTCGGAAAAGAATGTGTTACCTATAAGACCTATCGTGATAGGTGGCGATGATCTCACTGTGATATGCAGAGCAAGTCTTGCTGTGGAATTTGTTAAGAACTATATGCGTTTCTTTGAAGAGGAATGTTATACTAAGATAAAACAGCGGTTGACAGCATGTGCGGGAATTGCTTTTACCAAGTCGTCATACCCCTTCTATTTTGGATATGAATTAGCAGAGACATTGTGCGGAATAGCTAAGAAGGATGCTAAATCAGATAAGATGAAAGATGCTAATAATGTGAAGATACCTGCATGCTTAATGTTTCATAAAGTACAGAGTAGTTTTGTAGAAGATTATGAGACGATAAAAAGGAAGGAATTAACGCCTGTAGATGGTCATTCTTTCTGTTTTGGACCTTATTATCTGGATGAGCAGAAAGACAGGTGGACGGTAGAAAATTTACAAGAAACAGTAGAAGAATTAGCGAAAGATGTTAATAACCCTATAAAGACAAGTGTAAGACAATGGCTGACACTGATGCACGACGATATTAACGCGGCAAAGCAGAAACAGGAAAGGGTGTGTAGCATAGTGGAAACATGTACTCAAAAAGGCATATTTTCTAAGCTGACAGAAGGATATGTCAGAAATGACGAGGCATGTTATCCTGCATACGATGTATTGTCATTGTTGACTATACAAAACCAGATAACAAAATAATCACTGACCTATGAAAGAGAAATCTGATACTATATTATACTCTATAACATTCTATTCGCAGTGGCACTGTGGTTCTGGTACTTCGGCTGGTGCGAATCTTGATGCTTTGGTAATAAAAGATAAAAATGGTATGCCGTTTATTCCTGGAAAGACGCTGAAAGGATTGATAAGAGAGGCTGCGGAAAATGTTGCGCAGTTTGAACATAATGTCAATATCATTGAAGACGCTCTTCTTGCGGCTTTTGGAACAGAGGGCAGTGTGACGGGGTGTATGCACTTTTCTAATGCTGTACTTGCCAAGAAGGAATATGACGCTATTGTTTACAACAATGCACAACATTTTCTTTATAATAAAGTTACAACGACCTCTATTGATGATGAGGGAATAGCAGTAGACCATAGCCTACGCAGTATGGAAACGGTGGTACCATGTACCATGTATGCACAGATTAGTGGCGTTCCCGAAGATATAAAAGAAATTGTTGTAAAGGCGATGAAATTGATAAAGAGGCTGGGACAGAAGCGTAATCGCGGTCTTGGTCGTTGTGACATTAAGGAAGGAGGTATACAATGAGAGTCTTACAATTTAAATGTCATTTATTATCAGATGTTATTCTTAATCAATCTGCGGCAACAGAGGGAGAGAATACTACTCTTGACTTTATTCCTGGCAATGTATTCCTCGGAATTGTGGCGGCGCATTATGTAGACTTCGGTGACAGGGCGCAGGAGGTATTTCATAGTGGCAAGGTGCGTTTTGGTGATGCACACCCAGTATGTCAGGTTGCAGGAAAGGCTGATTTGCGTACCCTTCATGTACCAGCAGCTTTGTTCTATCCAAAGATGAAAAGTGCGGATGAAGTGTGCTATGTGCATTATGCTTACAAACGTGATAAAGATAAGGAGAATAATGGTAAACCACAACAGTTAAAGCAGTGTAGAAATGGATTCTACACATTTAAGCATGGTAGTGGAGAAAAGGCTATACTGCAACGTTCTTTCGCTGTGAAGTCTGCCTATGACAGGGAGAAACGTCGCTCTAAAGATGAGATGATGTACGGATATGAGTCTATTGATGCTGGGGCAGATTTCTTGTTCTCTGTGGAGGTAGATAATGATATGTTAGCTGATGACATCAAAACTGCATTGATAGGTCTACGATATATAGGACGTTCACGCACGGCACAGTATGGCACTGTGGAGATAAAGGAATGTTCGTATGAAGAAACTTTATCATGTAGCAATGCCGTAACTGTTGTTGATGATAATGAAAATGAAGAAAAGGCTGTTACGGTGTATGCTGACGGGCGTTTGATCTTCCTTGATGAAAATGGAGAACCGACATTTCAGCCAACAGCAAAAGACCTTGGTATAGAGAATGGGGAGATAGACTGGGAACAGTCGCAAGTGCGTACTTTCCAATATGCGCCATGGAATGGAAAGCGTATGACGAGAGAGCAAGACCGTTGTGGAATAGAAAAAGGAAGTGTATTTGTGGTGAAAGTTAAGAGGGAGCAAGCATTAGAATCACAGTATGTGGGTCGCTTCAGAAATGAGGGATTCGGCAAGGTTATATACAATCCTGACTTCCTTGAAACTTGTGGAGGCAATGGCATAGCAAAATATCGTCTCAATAGTAATCCTATTATAGAACAGAAGAAGGATAAGAATATTCTGCTGACAGGAACACCGCTCCTTGATTATCTGCAAAGGAAGGAAAAGGTATCCAAGATAGACCAATATATATATAAGAAGGTAAACGAATTTGTTGCTAATTATAAACATCTTTTCTACGGTGAGACATTTGCATCGCAATGGGGAACTGTCAGAATGATTGCTATGCAGTATAGAACACACGAGGCTATCGTCTATGAATTATATAGAAAAAAAGAAGTAAGAACAACGACAAAGGACAATAAGAAGAAGGAGATACCAATGGCATATCTGACGCATGGTATTGCCGAAAGTCGATGGAAGAAACGAGGCAGAAGAGACGAATTGAAAAAATTCATTGATGAAGTGTGTGAAGAAGGGATAAAGAAATCATACGGTGACATTACGGCTAAAGCATTAATAAACTTAGCGTCGGAAATGGCAAAAAATAAATTCTGATGATAATATGGAGCTGACAAAATATACATACAGACATATTGCGAAAATAACTGTTGAAGCTGTGACGCCAATAGCGGTTGGAACAGGTGACACTAATATTATAACTGATGCACCCGTCATTAAGGATATTAATGGATTGCCTTTTATTCCTGCTACTTCTATTGCTGGCGTAATGCGCCATGCATTAAAGGGATATAATCAAAGGAAAAAAGTATTCGGCTATCAGTCTTCTATAAACTCTGAGGGCCAAGGATCAATGATTATATATACTGATGCCGTAATGCTTGGTAAGGATGGAAGAGCACTTGACGGTATACAGTGTATAGACTGGGATGATGAGGTGTATGCTGCATATGCAGCGCTTCCTGTCAGACAGCACGTAAGGATAGGGCATGGCGGAACAACGGAAAGAACTGGTAAGTTTGACAATGAGGTAGTGTACAAAGGAACACGATTTGTGTTTGAACTGGAGCTGCTTTCTGACGTGAAATGTAATGAGGTCTTTGAAAATATACTTGAGACTCTCTATAATGAAACTTTCAGGTTGGGCAGTGGTACACGTTGTGGTTATGGCAAGATGAAGATCGTGAAATGCCAAAAGGCGTGTCTTGACCTTGAAAATCCCGATGACCTGAAAGCCTATCTCGCAAAGTCTTCTTCATTGTCAGAAGCGTGGGATAGGTTTGAGAATGTTAATACGCTGCAGGCTGTTTATAATAAAACCGAATGGACAAAATACTCCCTCCATTTATCCCCGTTCGACTTTTTCGCTTTCGGCTCTGGTATGGGAGACGATGACGCAGATAATATCCCAGTTAGTGAGAGCGTGGTAACATGGGAAGATGGTAAACCATACATAAAGAAGATGCAGACTCTTCTGCCTGGCAGTGCAATAAAAGGTGCATTAGCACATAGAACAGCGTACAATTATAACAAAATAAAAGGATTCTATGTAGGTAACGCTGATGCAAAGTCGGGGGAAGAAAATGAGGCGGTAGTACGAATTTTTGGAAGTGGAAAAGGCACAAAAGCGCAAAGAGGTAATATTCTTATTGATGACATTATAGGAGGCAACATTGACAGTAAATTGTTTTGCCATATAAAGACTGATTACTTTACGGGTGGAACTGTTGATGGCGCATTGTTTCAAGAAAAAAGCGTAATGGGAAAAGAATGTAAATACGTTTTGAACATAATGGTAAAATCATCAGCATTAGAAGATGATGCTGTCAAGGCTGCCTTTGAACATAGTCTAAAGGAAGTTTGCGAGGGATTGCTTCCGCTTGGTGGCATGACCAATCGTGGTAACGGTATCTTTATTGGTGAACTGTATAAAAACGACATTGCATTATGAAGGCAAATATAGAAAAAGCAAAATACGAAGGATATGTCTGGCGAAGCAATGAAGCGAAACCTATCGTATACTATGGTGATACAGAGGTAGAACTGACATTGGAAGACAATGAGAATCCGTTTGTAATAGAGGGTAACCTGTGGGATAAGGCTACACGTACATCTGTATTTATTAGATATGTAGATGGACAATATATTGTAAGAAAGACTAACGTCTCGAACAATGATAAAGGTTCTGATAAATGTACGTTGAAAACATATATTGCTCACCGTGTAAAGAATGTAAAGAGTCTGAGTTTTTTGCAGTATTGGAAAATCGTAGAGGATGCTCTATGTGAGGGTATGTGCACTCTACAACCAGATAAACTCGTATTCATTGGGTTTAATAAAAAGGAGGATTGACAATGATAACATCACCATATAATTTTGTGCCATTAAGCAAGTATGTCTATACACCAAGTTGGGCAGACAGTGTATCGCAAGATATTCCTTTTGAAGATGGAGAAGATGGCTACATAGAGGTTAAGTGGCGTAACGACTCACCATTGTTTATACGTGACACTTCAGAGTTTCTTAATGAGAAAGAAAGGAACGTTCACTCTATGCACATTATGCAACAAGATGGATCCCGCCTGTATTTTATCCCTGGTTCAAGTCTTAAAGGTATGCTACGTGGTGTGCTAAACATTCTTTCTTTTGGCAAGATGGAACAGTACACAGACCGCTTTTTCGGACACAGAGAGTTTGATACAAAGAACTCTAACAATGATGAATATAAGCAAAAAATGGAGAAAGTCAGATTTGGCTGGCTAAGTAAAAGTGATGAAGACTTTATATTGAGAAAGTGTGTTGGCGGAATGGAGAAGGTAAAAACTTTGGATCTCGCTTCTAAGTATAAAACATTTGCTTACTGTAAGGAACCATCAGCATGGAAAAGAAATGAGGTATTAGAAAAGGATTCTGGCGAATATTTCCCCAAATTTAATAAAGATGGAGTATCGTATAGAATCTTTGCTGTAGGATATTTTAGTAATGTAAAGCATGAATTACTAATTCCTGAAGAAACTGAAGGTATGGTAACGTTAGACAATGACACCATACAGAAGTTCCTAAACGTATATAGTACATCTCCTGATTTTGATAAATTTGTAGATTTGTTAGAGAAAGGAAAAGAAATACCTGTTGCATACGTACCTGGTAAACACGGCAAAGATGAAATAGACGCAATAGGTTTAGGACGCATGATACGCTATCCATACAAATATAGCGTTAAGCAGCTCGTGGATAAGGTGCAACCAAACAACAATGTCTCAAAAGATCTCTGTGAAACAATCTTTGGTTGGATAAGTGACAAAGACCAGAGCGTGAAGGGACGTGTACAGATAAGCAATACCTATGCTGAACATGGCGTGTATGACTGTGAACTCAAAACAGTGTCGGGAGTATTAGGAACGCCCAAGGCTTCATACTATCCTTTGTATCTAAAACAAAATGGATCACGATATAATACATATAAAGATGACAATGCGGAAATAGCCGGACGTAAGCGATATAGAATACATAAAGGAAGTAGCGTTATGCCATTGACACAAGGAAATGGTGAAAACAAAAATGTTATGACAACCTTAATGCCTGTTCCAACAGGTAATGTCTTTACTACGCGTGTCAATATACATAACCTTCGACCTGTAGAGATTGGGGCATTGCTTTCTGCTATAACATTGCACAAACAGGAAGGAGTGTGGCATAATATAGGCAGTGCAAAATCGTTTGGTTATGGTAAGTTGAAGTACCTCTCGTTGTCGTTAAACGGTCTTGCCCAATCTGAAGACGATTATTTGGCTGAGTTTGAACAAATGATGAATGATGAAATACACAGTCATACAGGTGGTGCCTGGCTTACGTCACCACAGGTGCAGAGTTTGATGAGTATAATGTCTGAGCATGAGGACGGTGAAATGAAGATGATGACATTAGACGAATATCAAGACAGTTTGAGAAGTTTTAGTACTCTTCATGAGATAAACAGAAATGTTGTTACCGTAGTGTCTGATTCAATATTGAAGAAGAAAAAAGAAAAGATGTTCATGCAGACACATCAGTTAGATTATGATGAAGTGGAACGTCTTTCTCTTGATGATAATATTGATAAGTTGCATCAGGCAACAGCAATATTAAAGAGATTAATTTCTCAGCGTAAGTTAGAGGAATTGGGTATTATAGAAGAAGACCAACTACAGAAAATAGAGAAAAGGATAGAACACCTTTTACAACAACAGAAACAGAAGATAGTTCTTTCTGATATCCTAAATGAAAAATACTCTGATGGTAAGAATGTAGGAACATATAAGGTTGTAGAACTGAAAGTCTGTGTTCAGAAAGTCAAGAAATACATAAAGGATAGACAGATAGAAACTTTGCAAGATGCAGAAAGAGATGCACTGAAGCAGGCACTTCTTCGCATAAGACAGAATCCAAGCAAAAAAGAACAGAAGGTACTGGTAGACAGGAACCATAAGCTATGGAAAGAAATAGAGAATATTCTTTCTATAGAGGAAGTAGACAACATATTTATAATAGAGAAATAAGAAGCAATATGGCGGAGATAGAGACTCTTACCGTTAAGTTTGATACAAAGATAGCAGAAGCGGAGATACCGCTTCTGCGTGGTGCCATCATTCATACGGCAGAGAGTAGCAATAATCTTTTTCACAATCATACAGAGAACAATTACAGATATCAGTATCCGCTAATTCAATATAAGCGAATAAATGGAAAAGCTGTGATGGTATGTATAGGTAAAGGCATAGAGGCTGTAGAAGACTTCTTTTCTAACAATACACATATTGTACGCCTTGGACATAAGTACATTCTGTTACCTGTAGAAGAGAAAAGTAAGAATACTGTTAATTTACATATCTCAGATAATGTTCAGTATATCTACAACATTAACCGTTATCTACCGCTAAACCAAGAGAACTATATAAAATATCAATCCATAGACAGCATTGTAGACCGTTACATACTGATAGAAAAATGCCTCGTAGGTAACATTCTATCATTTGCTAAAAGTATGGATACGTTCTTTAATGATACGATACAGGTTGTTCTTACAGATGTTAAGAGCATCAATCAATACCAATATAAGAAGATAAAGATGCTTGGCTTTGACCTTACATTCAAAACAAATGTTCAACTACCCGAATTCATCGGATTAGGGAAAGACGTAAGTCTTGGCTATGGCACAATTACAAGAGTAAAACAATAATATTCAGCTTACATTTATGAAAATACACATAACACTTATCGGTCGTGAAGTACTGCCAACGTTCTATACCATAATGGAATATCAGCCAGACGTTACATACCTTATAGGAACGAATGATACCAACGAGAGTATAAATCGTATATCAAAAGTCTTACGACAAAAAGGCATTAAACATGAAGTGTGCCTTTCACTACCATTTGATGCAAAAGAAACAAAAAATGTTTGTGAGAGAATACATGAACAAAATGGAGAAGAATGTGAGTACATCTACAACATCACAGGAGGTACTAAACCTATGGCATTTGGAGCGATGATGTGCGCCCAAAGTCATAATGCGAAACTTGTCTATACGGATTCACTGAACTGTATAGACTTGATATCTTCTTCACAGACACCATTGAAATGTAATGTCGATTTGAATACAATCTTTAGTCTACAAGGACAGAAACTGTTGAGTAAAGATATCTATACTTATAATCCTCTCCGTACACAGTGTGCTAAAGAGATACGTGATTTTATCAAAAATCATAGAGGCGATTATGATGTTATCAGAAAAGAGTATAGCAAATTTAAGCAGATTAGCAGGTCTTTTGATTCCGGTTTGACACACTATGAGCGAGGCGAAGATTACATAAGCGTGTACCATGGTGACATAGAAGTATTCTCTTCTGATTATCGTGAGGCGTATCAAATGTTGTTTGAAGGACGTTGGTGGGAGACATTGGTAGCAGATGCCGTTAACGAATGGGCTGGTGGCGAAAAAGAAATCTGGACCAGCGTAATGTTTGAACCAAACAACAATAGAACTGTTCAATATAAAAACGGGAAACAATATATCAAGAACGAGATAGATATCTTGGTAAACCTTGGCAACACCATGCTCTTTGTTGAGTGCAAGTCTGGAGATTTTATGCAAGATAACATTTACAAACTCAGTAGTATATGTAAAGTCTATGGCAGTTACAAGTCTAAGGGAGTAATAGTATCGTTTTACCCATGCCGCCCAGATTTGTTGGAAAAAGGAAACGATGAGAATATAGAGATAATAGCCCCGAAAAAGTATTGTATATTAGCCTTAGATAAGCATTTTAACGAAATACTAACCAAAATAGTAAAAACACTTAAAGTATAATTATATTCCATTATGGCACGCAAAGTTTTTATATCCGTTCTTGGAACAGGATTCTACGGACAGTGTAAATATGTAACTCCTGAGTTCGTATCTACGAAAACACGCTTCATTCAGCAAGCTACAATAGAAAAACTATCAACCACAGAAGAGTGGACATCAGAAGACAATATAATAATACTCCTTACCTCTAAGGCAAAGATAGCCAACTGGATTGTACAAGATAATAAAAGAACATGTAGAGATTGTGTAGAAGAATATACAGGCTTACGAGATGAATTAGCAAGCATGAACCTCGCTACTCCTGTTACCACTGTTGACATACCAGATGGTAAAAACGAGGAAGAAATATGGGAGATATTCGACTTGTTGTATAACTCCCTTCGAGATGGTGACGAGTTGTATTTTGACCTGACGCACGGTTTTCGTTATATTCCAATGTTAGTCCTTGTGCTTGGCAACTACTCTAAGTTCTTAAAGAGTACTGTGGTAAAGAGTATCACTTACGGCAATTATGAGGCTCGTGATCCTCAAACGGGTGATGCCCCATTTGTCGACATCACAGCGTTGTCATCGCTACAAGACTGGACCATGGCAGCAGCAGATTATCTAACCCATGGCGATGCTCAGAGATTACTGAAATGTGCTGATACGCAGCTGAAACCAGTTCTTATATTAGCAAAAGGAAAGAACCCTTCGGCAACTGCAATCAGAAAGCTATGCACAGAACTTTCCGCTTTCTGCAGTTCCATAACATTTAACAGAGGGTGTGAAATAATAAAAGGAGAACGCAGTGAAAAGATAAAGAGATATTTGAAGGATATAGATCAAAAGTGTATGTTAAAGCCTTTATATCCTTTATTTACGCATATACATAATAGCGTGGAACCTTTCGCTTATAATGATGCTCTTAATATGCTCAGAGCATCAAAACTATGTTATCAATATGGTAAATATCAATCTGCTATAACATTGTTACAGGAAGGAGTTGTAAGTTTCTTTTGTGTAAAACATAACTTAGATATAAGTGATAAAAATAAACGTTCATTAGTAAATAAAGCATTTGAGAAATTTCGATTATATCATAAGAATGAACAACACAAATACATTCCTGCCGGAAATGCTGCTGATGAGACTGTTATTGATAAAATAGCCAATGATGAATCGATAAGTTTTGAGTTTGTTCAAGATTGGACAAATATCTCTAATGTTAGAAATGACTATAATCATGCAGGCATGAGAATGATTCCATTGAAAGTTGTTAGTATGCAGAAGAATATAGAAAAATGCTTAGATATAGTAGAATCTATGTTTTTTGCCTCAGAAAACAATACGAGTGGAAGTTTGCTTTCAAAAAAAACTCCGATTCTTGTAAATCTGTCAAACCATCCATTTGAATGTTGGAGTAATGAGCAGCAGTCTGCATCAGAAGTCTATGGAAAATGTATAGATATAGATTTTCCTAATATACTACCTTATGATGATTCTGATGCTATAAAAAAAATGGCAACAGAGTATATTGGAAAAATAATGGACATCAGTGACACACACACCGTTACCGTACATATTATGGGAGAGATGTCCTTCTGCCATTACGTAGTGTCACAACTCTTAGATCGTGGAATATCGTGTATATGCTCTACAACGGAGCGTCATGTGGAGGAGAGAGAAAATGGTGAGAAAATTGTATATTTCAAGTTTGAACGATTCCGTAACTATATAAATTAAATACGTATGGAGTTAGTGCTAAATACCTTCGGAGTCTCTATTAGTAGAGACAACGAAGGATTTGTCATAAACAATGCTGATGGCAGACAACGAATACCAGTAACGGGCATCACGTCTATCCAACTAAGTAAAGGTGCGCAGATAACAAGTGATGCGGTACTGTTAGCTGTAGAACACGAGATAGAAATCTTGTTCAATGATAGATCAGGTCAACCAATAGCGCGTGTATGGAGTCCGAAGTATGGGTCAGTGTCTACTATACGCAAGGGACAGTTAACATTCTCTTTCTCTTCTGATGCGGTAGAGTGGATAAAAGATATCATACGTCAGAAAATAGAAAACCAGCAGGCTATGCTCCTTATGCTCACGACGTTAGATGATAACCTAAGTCAGACAGTGAACAAAGCCAACCGTCGGCTTGAGGATTATCGAACTAAGGTTAGTACCATAACAGGAGCAATCGTAAGCGACATTGCCCCAACACTGCGTGGGTGGGAGGGACTTGCGTCGAAGATATATTTTGACGTTATTAGCCAATTTCTACCAGAGGAATATCACTTCGTAAAGCGGACGCAACATCCTGCAACAGATCCTGCCAACGCACTCTTCAACTATGGCTACGGTCTGTTGTATGGCAAGATAGAAGGAGCATTGATAAAGGCAGGCATAGACCCCTACATAGGAATTATGCACAGAGATGATTATAATCGCCCAGTGCTTGTCTATGATGTTATTGAGATTTACAGGGTATGGATAGACTATGTCGTAATAACGCTGTTGAAACAGCGCACAATATCCGAGGAACATTATTCGGTGCGCTCTGATGGCTCTTGTTGGTTGGAAGCTTTAGGGCGTCGCATTATTATACAGTCAGTAAACGATTACTTTGATGAAGTGGTAGGTGAAGGAAATACGCAACGTAGCAGAATGACCCAAATTTCACTTTACGCCCAGAGATTAGCGCAGCGTTTCAAACACTACGTATAGAACCACCGTATAATAACTTTTTAGTAAAGACCATAAGCAATGATATCAGCAGGGAGAAACGTTCGTAATAATACAGAACCATTGGTAAAAGTACCGGTAAGACATCTGTATGATGCACTTCGAAATCCACGGCGTGATGTAGCAGCATTATTGAGTCAGTTGCATATAGCACGCACTATAAACCCGAAGTTGTACCCTTCGCTCAAGCTACAGTTACCATATTTTGTATGCGCAATGTTTAATCCGCCTTTTCGTAAGACGGAGAACTTTGCCTATACCCAATACTTTATTGTTGATATAGACCATATATCAGAGAAAGGAATTGTCATGGAAACGTTACGTGATAAAATCAAGCATGACCCCCGTACCATGTTGTGTTTTGTCTCGCCAAGTGGAGATGGGCTAAAAGTAATGTTCCGATTGGCTGATAAATGTTATGATGCTGGGATATACAAAGTTTTCTATAAACTATTTCTGTCACGGTACTCCCAGCAATATGACCTGCAACAGGTGATAGACTCTCAAACTTGTGATGTGGCACGTGCATGTTTTATGAGTTCTGATGTTAATGCATATTTCAATCCCGATGCAGAATGTATAAACATCACTGATTACATAGACTCTGAAGACAATGTTCAGCAAGCCTTTGACCTAAAACGTGACACGGAGAAGCAAACGCGTGAAAATGAAAGAATTATAAATAAGACAGACCACAGTAAAGAGCCTTCTAATGATATATTGTCTGACATAAAGGTGCGGTTAGGCATTGCATGTAGGAAGAACAAAAGAGAAAACAATGCCTTTGTTCCACAAGAGTTAAATGATATTATTGATGAATTAAGAGCTTATATAGAGTCTTTTGGTATACAGGTAAATGAAATTCAGAACATACAGTATGGCAAGAAACTACGTATGCTAATAGGAAGTAAAAGAACAGAAATAAACTTGTTCTATGGCAAACGTGGTTTTACAGTAGTACAGTCGCCCCGTTCAGGAACAGACATGGCTTCAAATGAAGTTGCTGCTATGGTCATACAAAAGTATCTTGACGAGCATTGTTAGCTCACCACCTCGAATATTTAGTTGTTATATTTCTTCCTTATGCCAAGAAAGCCGAAGCCTGCATTATCTCTGCGAGAGCAATTAGACAGAATAAAAAAAGCGCAGATAAGTATTCCTGTTAAACTTAATGTTTCTGTTGATGAGATAGACTCGTTAGAGATACGAGTTAAAAAGATATTAGGTATTGTAAGTCAAAACAAGAAAACAGATAACCACATGGTATTTTTCGTAATGTATGATATAGAGAGTAACAAGGTGCGTACAATAGTTCATAAATACCTAAAACGTATGGGGTGTGTGCCTATACAACGCTCAATATTTCTTGCCGACACCCCAACAGAGCAATATCGTAAGATTCAGTCTGACCTTGCAGCTGTTCAGCAGTCGTATGACAACAACGACAGCATCATCGTGCTCCCCATTACCACAGACTATCTTCGTATGATGAAGATTATAGGGCAGAAGATAGAGGTCGACGTAATAACTCATAGCAAGAACACCTTATTTTTCTAATCTATCTTAATATAACTGCACTTTCTATCGTTTCGGTAGGAAGTGCAGTTTTCTTATGCTACAATGTTCTAATAGTGTAGCATTATTCTAACACGGTTGTAGCAGCTATTTTTTAAAGGGAGGTCCTCTCCGTTCTTATGGCCCCAATAGTTATCGTGATATCCTTGTTTTAGTGGAAGATACTCTCGGAGGGTAGGGAGTTTACCGATGCTAAAGGTATACCACGTCTTAATCCTTGTTTTAGTGGAAGATACTCTCGGAGTGCTCATCGTTTCGTGAACGGGTCATATGTGGAGTCTTAATCCTTGTTTTAGTGGAAGATACTCTCGGAGATTACACTCCACGTTGCATAGCGTTCAAGCAACGCTGTCTTAATCCTTGTTTTAGAGGAAGATACTCTCGGAGGGCGTACTGTATGTAGTCAGCGCGTTGGTACTCTCTGCGTCTTAATCCTTGTTTTAGTGGAAGATACTCTCGGAGTTCCTTAAAGCGTGCAACTACTACGATGAGAAGGGGTCTTAATCCTTGTTTTAGTGGAAGATACTCTCGGAGAGTTATGAAAATCAAAGAAAAAGTAGATGCGTGTGTGTCTTAATCCTTGTTTTAGTGGAAGATACTCTCGGAGCATTTTCTAAAGAATGGCTATAAGGTTACGCCCGCCATGTCTTAATCCTTGTTTTAGTGGAAGATACTCTCGGAGTGCAACATTCTCTCCTGCCATCGAATATACGACGAAGTCTTAATCCTTGTTTTAGTGGAAGATACTCTCGGAGATGCAACATTCTCTCCTGCCATCGAATATACGACGAGTCTTAATCCTTGTTTTAGTGGAAGATACTCTCGGAGTATGATTATGAAAACTTACAAGACGAATTACCAAGTGTCTTAATCCTTGTTTTAGTGGAAGATACTCTCGGAGGCTACATTTTCGCCAGCCATCGAATACGTAACCAAGGGTCTTAATCCTTGTTTTAGTGGAAGATACTCTCGGAGGGCAGAATCTAAAGTAGTAAAGAAGACCGAAGAAGAGTCTTAATCCTTGTTTTAGTGGAAGATACTCTCGGAGATGCAAGAAAAAGAAATACTAGCTAAAATGGATACTAGTCTTAATCCTTGTTTTAGTGGAAGATACTCTCGGAGTGCCCGTCACGAGTTTTGAGGGGAAACCCCTCAAGACGTCTTAATCCTTGTTTTAGTGGAAGATACTCTCGGAGACTGAAGGGAAAGAGTATATAACCAAAAAGGATGTGTCTTAATCCTTGTTTTAGTGGAAGATACTCTCGGAGCATCGGTTTTGCAAAACGAAAAAACGAAAATGAAAAGTCTTAATCCTTGTTTTAGTGGAAGATACTCTCGGAGTATGTATAAAGGGAATGTTTTAAAAACCATACCTAAGCGTCTTAATCCTTGTTTTAGTGGAAGATACTCTCGGAGTCGTAAAAGACAGAAACGGTAAGGTGAAAACATGGTCGTCTTAATCCTTGTTTTAGTGGAAGATACTCTCGGAGTGTGGAAATTGGCACAAAAGTGCCAAGTTCGTGTGGTCTTAATCCTTGTTTTAGTGGAAGATACTCTCGGAGGGCAAAAAGACTATATTCTTGATTATCATTTATTTAAGAGGGTGATTTTACAGTATTTAACTTTTTGACGCTGATAAAATGTACCTCTTTATTACTTGAAATCGATGCAAAGGTACGAAAAAATACTTGAAAAAAGAAACAATGGCGAAGTTTTTTCAATAGTCTAAGAGAGAAAAATCGTGATGCTTTTATAAACTAAATGAGACCCGTTTTTGATATGGTGACGCCATAATACAGATGGTATTATAATACTATTCAAAGAAGGTGGGTAAATGTAGTTATGAGCCAGACCGTAAAAGAACAGAGGTTGACGGATATTAAAAGTAATATCTGTCAACCTCTGTGGCGTATATATGAAAGATGTGAAACACCTTATAACGTCGGTGCCCAAATCATTATGCGGCTGATGGTAGCGTCAGCTTTTATGTCGCTGAGCGATTCTGGCATGTCCTTGCCCTCTACTACCATATTGCTTGGGAGACAATATGTTACGTTGGCACGTGAAGCCTGGATATTATAATCTGGTGATTCTTCAAAAACACAGGACCAGCTTGGCGTAAACGCGTCGTACATGTCACTTGCAGGACTTCCTACGTGTAAACCGTTCTCAAACAAAACGTTGGCGGTATGAACTTCTATGCTCGTGATGTTTCCTGTCTCGTTGTCGGTGTAAGCTTCGATGGCAACCTTACCGTCTTGCTTAAACTGGTAGAACGTTACGGTGTATTCACCGTCTTCGTCAGAGCGGGTCTCCGTCTTCTTCTCCCAGCTGTCGTATACGCCGTCTACGCTATCCTGCCATCCAGAGGCAGTGCCGAACTTGATAGTCGCTACTTCTACGGTATTTGAATTTTTATCCGTCTGCGCTGTTACGGTCGTTGGTGCGGCTTCATCACCAGTTGTTGGTTGTGGGGTACCGTTATTTTCATCTTGAACCGTGGTCGTTCCTGGCTCGCTGATGCAGTAGCCAGCGTAGCTCAGACCGCCAGCCAACAGGATAGTCAGTGCAACGATAACGGTAGAGTGGGCACGCACCGTAGTGAGTCTTTTACCATACAGTGCCAGGCATGCCACGATAGCTATTAGTGCGGCAGCAATGACATAGTTGAGCACGGCAGAAACGGCTGCTCCCACCACCATCAACGGGTAGTATATTATGGCAGCGTAGACACATGGCTCAATAACGAAGTGGCCTATAAAGGGGAAGAGTATGCTCCAGAATATAGTTTCTATTATGTCATAATCTTTCTCAACCTTTTTCGTGTTTCCGTTAGCGTCTTTAGTCACTATCAAAGGTGTGCGTGACCAATGGCCGAAAGAGCCCCATTTAACGATAGCGGTAATGATACCTATAATGAATAGGGGACTGAAGAGTGTAGACTTAAACATATTCCATTCTACCTCGATGCCGAAGCTCGGTGTAGTGAATATGACATAGAGAAAGTACAACGATGCGCACCCTATCAAGGCAGAAGAGACATAGGTTGCATACAAGAAATTACGCTCAGAGAACTCTGGTAGTTTCTTAAGGAAGTCGGTGTTGATTTTCATTGTTTATGAATGGTTATTGGTTATTAGTGGGTGTTAGGTAGTTCTAAAAAATTTGATTTATGTGACAAAGGTATAAAATTAATTCTGAAAAAGTCATCACAAAAGAGTTGAAACTATGCGAAAAACGCCTTTTCTACTTTATGAATCGTTATGAACTTGTATGATATTAAAAAACATATTACCTTTGCTCGTTAAGTGACGGTAAAAATAACTTGGTGCAATTTAACGGAATAAATAAAATATATGGTATTATATCCTTGTCATATCTTTTTGGATATTTTGAAGCTATTCATCAGTCACAATGCGTGGCATTGTTCCAACTTCATGTCTTCAAACTATTTCAAAAATCTACGGCATAAATTATACCAATTTATTTTTTCTTCGTCACTAAAGGCGTGTGTGCAATAACAGCCCTTTCGCACTACGAAAGGGCTGTTATCGCAATGCGAAAGGGGCTTAATCGTAATGCGATTAAGCCCCTTTCGTAGTCCTATAGTTATTTAGGGTGTATTTACAGTCTATGCCAATGCCTTACGGTTTGGTGTCAACACCGTCATCAGCCATCCATAAACGCCAAGTGCGGCAACGAGTAATGTTTGCACTGTATGCACTACTAACACGAAGTATAGTGCCACATTATCCGTCACGCCATAAAGTATCAGCATGGTCTTTACGGCAAAATGCCAAGAGCCAGCACCGTTAGGAGTGGGCACCAGCACGGCTATAGAGCCGACAATAAATGTTACTAAGGCGCAGGTGACGCTAAGCCCCGAGGTCTCTTCAAAGCAGAAGAAGGTGAGGTAGTAATGCAGAAAATACGCTCCCCATATGGCAACGCTATAAAATAGGTATAGAGGAACGTTGCGTACGTTCTTTACCGACATAACGCCATCGCGCAGTCCCTGTACGGTGTTCTTCACCTTGCTGTAGAACACCAACTTCTTGCGGAAGATGTAGAAGCATATCATTGTGGCTATGGCGCATATCCCCGTCACGATATATCCTGTTTGCGAAAAGCTGCCTAATAGTATCATGAAGTCGTTAAGGCGTGTGCCTGTCTTGGTGAAGAATGTTACGAAGACAGGCATCTGTGTAAGCAGCACCATGATAGTTATTGCCAACACGATGACCGAGTCTACAGCGCGCTCCGTCACCACAGTGCCGAGAGCCTTGGCGAAGTTTGTTCCCTCCTTGCGTGTCAACACACCGCAACGCGTAAACTCTCCTATGCGTGGCACTATGAGCGACGCTGCGTAAGAGATAAAGATAGAGTTGATGCAAGTATTGGTGCGTGGATTCTCGCCAAGAGGTTCCAACGCCTGTTTCCAACGCCAGCCACGAAACATCTGCGCGAGTATTCCGAAAGGGAAAGAGGCAAGCATCCACCACCAGTTAACGTCGTGGCGAAGTACATCTTTCATGGTATCGATGTCAAAACCACGATACATCCAATAGAGAATTGCACCGCCAAGAATCAACGATAGCAGCACGTTAAATGTCTTACGAACATAACGAGGTATAGAGAAGTGACAATATGTAAAAAATGATAGCATATCAGCCGCAAAATTACAGCAATTAGTCGGAATAACCAAACAATGTATTGTTTTTTTATGTCGTAATGCTTTTTTTTCGGAAATAAATTGTACCTTTGCGGTGATTTATCAACTTAGAAACTACCAAATTCTATGAAGCAAGTACGCCCTAAGAAAAACCTCGGGCAACATTTCCTTACAGACCTCGGCATAGCAAGGCGCATTGCCGATACTGTTGACGCTTGCCCGGACATTCCTGTTTTGGAGATAGGTCCTGGTATGGGCGTAATGACACAATATCTGTACCCGAAAGATAGAGAGTTCAAATGTGTTGAGATAGACAAAGAGTCGGTGGCATATCTGCAAGAGACGTTCCCGAAGTTACAGGGGGGCATAATCGGCGACGATTTCCTAAGAATGGATCTTGAAAAGGTATTCGATGGCAGACCGTTTGTGCTGACAGGAAACTATCCTTACGACATCTCCTCGCAGATATTCTTTAAGATGCTCGACAATAAGGAGCTGATACCGTGTTGCACTGGCATGATACAGAGGGAGGTGGCACTGCGTATAGCCGCTGAGCCTGGCAACAAGACCTACGGCATACTGTCGGTGTTGATACAGGCATGGTATGACACAGAGTATCTGTTCACGGTAGATGAAAACGTGTTCAACCCGCCGCCAAAGGTAAAGTCTGCCGTCATCAGAATGACACGCAATGGCAGAACCGACCTCGGCTGTGACTGGCAACTGTTCAGACGACTGGTAAAGACGGTCTTTAACCAGCGCAGGAAGATGCTGAGAGTAAGCCTGAAGCAGATGTTTAACGATGTAAACAAGCCAGAGAGCGACTTCTTTGCCCAAGAGTTCCTGACCAAGAGACCAGAGCAACTGAACCACGAAGAGTTCGTAAAACTGACGAATATGGTGGCAGAGCAGCTTCAGAAAGCAGAATAAGGAAAAGTGTAACAAATAACAAAATAATGAAAAAGATTTTTGTCAAGGCAGTGCTACTTGCTGCACTGACCTGTAGCGCAAACACTGCGAGTGCGCAGTTAAGCAACATCCTTAGCCAAGTGGCTTCAACGGTAACAAACTCTAACAGTGGTGACGGCAACATACTCTCGTCCATCGGTAGCATCATCACCAGCAAACTGGTTCCTACGTCCACACAGATAGTGGGTACATGGGCATATCAGGAGCCAGCGGTTATGTTCACAAGCAACAACGCGCTGAAGAGTGCCACAAGCTCTTTGATATCAAAGCAGATAGAGAAAAAGCTACAGACATACCTCACTAAGGTGGGTATCAGCAAGGGTAACATGAACATAACCTTTGAGTCTGACAAGACATTCTATGTAGCCAAGAAAGGTAAGAAGGTGGCAACAGGCACATACACCATGACAAACAATGAGGTGGTGCTGACCTTCAAGGGGCGCAAGAATCCATGTAAGCTCACCCCACAGCTTGACAACGGCACACTTGTAGTGGTAATGGACATGACCAAGCTAAAGACATTCTTTGAAGGTATAGGTTCTAATGTTTCACAACTGGCTACCATCACATCGCTCATGAAGTCAATGGACGGCATGAAGGTGGGCATACGCCTTGCTAAAAAATAAAGCGACGCATGAATTTTATAGTATCTATACTGAAAGCATGGCGTAACATTCACCTAATGTTGCGCATATTTTGCGGCATCGTTATCGGCTCAGTCTTGGCACTGTGTTGTCCTGGCCTCAATGGTATCACCATTCTCGGAACCCTCTTCGTAGGTGCGTTGAAAGCGGTAGCCCCACTGCTTGTCGCAGTACTCGTAATAGCATCAGTAGCCAAAGCTCGTGAAGGCCTCGGCGAACGCTTCCGTACGGTCATCATACTTTATATGGCGAGCACGCTGATAGCCGCTGTCGTAGCGGTATTTGCAAGCAAGCTGTTCCCCCTCGAACTGGTGTTTGCTGGTAGCGGAGAGGTAGCAGGAGACGCTGCACCTACGCAGCTGAGCGAAGTGTTCAATAAATTGGCGAAAGACCTTATGAGCAATCCGCTCAATGCCGTAAGCTCAGCCAGCTACCTCAGCATCCTGTTCTGGTCTATAGTAATGGGCATCGCCTTGAAGAAGACTGCTACGGAGAAGACAGTCAGCTTCATACAGGAGACGGCAGACGCCATCTCTCTTGTCGTGGCATGGATAATACAGTGTGCGCCTTTTGGTATCATGGGCTTGGTATACACCTCAGTAGGCGAGAGCGGATTAGTAATCTTTACTACCTATGGCAAGCTCGTAATGCTGCTTGTAGGCTGTATGCTGACAGTGTCACTTGTCATTAACCCACTCATCAGCGGACTGATGCTGCGCAAGAACCCATACCCCTTAGTATGGCGATGCCTAAAGGGTAGTGCCGTCAGTGCATTCTTTACACGCTCTTCAGCAGCTAACCTGCCGGTAAACATGAGTCTGTGTAAACGTATGGGACTTGACGAAGACTTCTACTCAGTCAGCATACCGTTGGGCTGTACCATCAATATGGACGGAGCGGCTATCACCATCACCGTAATGACCCTGACAGCCTGCAACACCTTGGGCATAGACGTGTCTCTGGGTAGCGCGCTCTTGCTCTGTATCATGGCAACACTCGGAGCCTGTGGATCATCAGGCGTAGCCGGAGGCTCATTGTTGCTTATCCCAATGTCGTGCGCATTGTTCGGTATAAGTAATGATGTGGCGATGCAGGTAGTAGCAGTAGGCTTCATCATCGGAGTTATACAAGACTCTGTAGAGACGGCTCTCAACTCCAGTGGCGATGTAATGTTCACTGCTACGGCAGACTATTACGACCGTAAGAAAAAAGGAGAGAAGATAGAACTGTAATAAGATTAATTCATGGTGCATAATGCATAATTCGTAATGCAGAATTAATATGTGGAGAGGGAACTGTGCATTAGTAATTATGTATTATGCATTATGAATTATGAATTGCGAACTACGATTTTATGAAAAGAATTGCATTACTACTTTCAGGAGGCGTTGACTCGTCTGTAGCGGCATACGAACTATGCTCGCAAGGACTAAAACCAGACTGCTTCTATATTAAGATAGGTCCAGAAGAAGAGGAAGAATGGGATTGCACCTCTGAGGAAGACTTGGAGATGGCCACCGCTGTAGCGAGACGTTTCGGACTGACGCTGGAGGTGATAGACTGTCATAAGGAGTACTGGGACAACGTGACGAAATACACCATGGATAAGGTGCGCAACGGTTTTACACCGAACCCTGACGTAATGTGCAACAGACTGATAAAGTTTGGAGCCTTTCATGAGAAGAAAGGACATGAATACGACCTTATAGCAACGGGGCACTACGCTCAGACGGAGATTGACGAAGAGGGACGAAAATGGCTCGTTACGTCACCAGACCCTGTGAAAGACCAAACAGACTTTCTGGCGCAGCTATACGACTGGCAGCTAAAGAAGAGTCTCTTTCCGATAGGACACTACCAGAAAGACGAAGTAAGACTGATAGCAGAGAGAGAGCATCTCGTTAACGCTAAGCGCAAAGACTCACAAGGCATCTGTTTCCTCGGAAAGGTAAACTATAACGATTATGTGCGTCGTTACCTCGGAGAGAAACCAGGACTGGTAATAGACATAGAGACAGGAAAGAAGATTGGTATGCACAAAGGACTATGGTTTCACACCATAGGACAACGACATGGACTGGGATTCGGTGGTGGACCGTGGTTCGCGGTAAAGAAGAATATCAAGAAGAACATCCTCTTCGTGTCACATGGCTACGACCCTAAGAGCGCGTACAGAAAGGAATTCCCTGTACACGACATGAATTTCTTGACCTGTAACCCATGGCAACCAGCTGAAGGAGAGACACCAGTAGAGGGAAAACACCTTGTGAACAAAGGAGACAAGGTAGAGGTGCGAATCAAGATACGACACACGCCAGAGTATCTACCAGCAACAATAGAGAAGGGAGATGACGGCATTTACACCATACACGCAAAAGAACCCATACACGGAGTAGCCCCAGGACAGTTCTGCGTGATATACGATGCAAGGCATCACCGCTGTTATGGCTCTGCGGAAATAACATTATGACAAGTGGTAAAAAGGGTAAAGGCATGATGTAAGCAATAGACAGGCAACACAACAAACGCCTGAAACCCCACACCTATAATAACAAAAAACTTAACACTTTTATTTTTATTATGAAAAGTACAAACATTCCAGAGGTAAAGCTCGGCATTATTGCCGTAAGCCGTGACTGTTTTCCTATCGCGTTGTCAACACAACGTCGTGAGAATATCGTAAAGGCTTACAATGGCGAACTCTTTAACTGTACTACAACAGTAGAGAACGAGAAAGACATGGAGAAAGCGGTAGCAGAGGTAAAGGCTGCTGGCTGTAACGCTCTCGTAGTATTCCTCGGCAACTTCGGACCTGAAACTCCAGAAACTCTTATTGCAAAGAATTTCGACGGACCATGTATGTTCGTAGCGGCAGCAGAGGGTGATGGCGACATGATAAATGGTCGTGGCGACGCATACTGCGGTATGCTCAACTGCTCTTACAATCTCGGTATGCGCCATCTTAAGGGATATATCCCTGAGTACCCTGTAGGTACAGCAGAAGAAGTCGCAAAGATGATGGCAGACTTTGTGCCTGTTGCACGCGTAATCCTCGGTCTCAAGGGACTTAAAATTATTACTTTCGGTCCACGTCCACAGGACTTCTTTGCTTGCAATGCTCCAATCAAGGGACTGTATGAACTGGGGGTAGAGATAGAAGAAAACTCAGAGCTGGACCTCCTCGTTGCATACAAGGAGCACGAGAACGACCCACGCATCGACGCAGTATGTAAGGACATGGCGGAAGAAATGGGCGAAGGCTGCTATTATCCAGACCTTAGTCGTCGTATGGCACAGTTTGAGCTGACGCTACTCGACTGGGCAGAGGCTCACAAAGGCTCACGACAGTACGTGGCATTTGCTGATAAGTGCTGGCCAGCGTTCCCAAGTCAGTTCGGATTTGAGCCATGTTACGTTAACAGTCGCCTCGTTAGCAAGGGCATACCAGTAGCTTGTGAGGTGGATATATACGGTGCACTGTCTGAATATATAGGTATGTGCGCAAGCGATGACACCGTAACGCTGCTCGATATCAACAACTCCGTGCCTAAATATATTTACGATGAGGACATAGTCGGTAAATATGACTACACACTTACCGACACATTCATGGGCTTCCACTGCGGTAACACACCACAGTGCAAGATGTGTTCTAATCGTAAGATTAAGTATCAGCTCATTCAGAACCGTCTGTTGGAGAATGGTGGAACACCAGACTTTACACGTGGTACACTGGAAGGCGACATCGCTGCCAGCGACATCACGTTCTATCGACTACAGTGTGACTCAGAGGGTAACCTGCGTTCATACATCGCAGAGGGCGAGGTGCTCGACGTACCTACACGTTCTTTCGGTGGCATAGGCATATTCGCTATCAAGGAGATGGGAAGATTCTATCGCCATGTGCTCGTACAGAAAGGCTATCCACACCACGGTGCCGTAGCATTCTCACACGTAGGAAAGACCTTGTTCGAGGTGTTCAAGTACCTCGGCATTAAGGATATCGCTTACAATCAGCCTAAGTCACTGCCTTACGCTACTGAGAATCCGTTTGCATAAAGCAAGGATTGGTAGTTAAGAATATAGTAATAGCCGCCGCAATGTATCAGAAAAACATTGCGGCGGCTTTTGCTATGTCATAAAGTTACTATATAAGAGGAATAAGTTGACATAAAAAACGTCTACACTTACTTTTTTACACAATTAGCAATGAATACTTAATTAAAATTTGGCATTGTAAAAAAAACTGTGTAACTTTGCACATCTTATATAGATGTCATCAATAGATATCGGGATAAACAAGAAGAAAAAACATGGTATACAAGTACGACTTCCTCATCATCGGCTCAGGTGTAGCCGGCATGAGCTACGCCCTAAAGGTGGCAAGGGCACATAAAGGCAAAATATGTCTTATCTGTAAGACTTCTCTTGAAGAAGCTAACACGAACTTCGCGCAAGGCGGCGTAGCGTCTGTAACGAATGTTATCGTTGACGATTTCGAAAAACATATACACGACACAATGGTGGCTGGCGACTTCATCTCTGACCGTGCGGCTGTTGAACAGGTAGTACGCATGGCACCATCGCAGATTAAGGAACTGGTGCAGTGGGGCGTAAACTTCGACCGTAAGGAAGATGGCGAGTTCGATTTGCACCGTGAAGGCGGACACTCAGAGTTCAGAATACTGCATCATGCGGATGATACAGGAGCAGAAATACAGCGCGGTCTGATAGAGGCAGTGCGAAATACTCCTAATATTGAGGTGAAAGAGAATCACTTTGCGGTAGAGATTATCACGCAACACCATTTAGGCGTAGAGGTGACACGACGCACTCCCGACATTGAGTGCTACGGTGCTTATGTACTAAATCCTGACACCCAGAAGGTAGATACATACCTCAGCAAGGTAACATTGATGTGTACTGGAGGCTGTGGAGCGGTATATCAGACAACGACTAACCCTATTATCGCTACTGGTGACGGTGAAGCTATGGTGTATAGAGCCAAAGGTACGGTAGCGGACATGGAGTTCGTGCAATTCCATCCTACATCACTTTATCACCCAGGAGAGACACATCCTGCATATCTTATCACTGAAGCTATGCGTGGATACGGTGGTGTGCTGCGCCTTCCTAATGGAGAGACATTCATGGAGAAGTATGATGAGCGTCTGTCTTTAGCCCCACGTGACATCGTTGCGCGAGCAATCGATAAGGAAATGAAAATACATGGCATAGACCATGTATGCTTGGACGTTACGCACAAGAACCCAGAGGAGACGAAACATCACTTCCCTAACATCTATCAGAAGTGCCTTTCTATTGGCATTGACATCACAAAGGAGTATATTCCAGTTCGTCCAGCAGCGCATTATATGTGTGGTGGCATAAAGGTAGACCTTAACGGCTGTTCAAGCATTAAGCGACTGTACGCTATTGGCGAGTGTTCTTGCACAGGCTTACACGGTGGTAAC
>CAKQDQ010000016.1 GCA_934229335.1 uncultured Prevotella sp. | reverse complement strand
GGTATGAACTATGCCCAACACAATAAAGAGATAAAAAATACGTTATTACAACAGGGGGTGGGGTCCGCTGACGATGATAGGCAGCGAAATCCTGTCATTTTTACAAAGGCAGACTCGTCGCTTCTGAAGGATGGAAAGCCATTCTTCGTACCCGATTTCCTTGGTAGAATAGACTACGAGACAGAGATCGTAGTAAGAATATCAAGGCTGGGGAAAAGCATCCCTGAACAGTTCGCACACCGTTATTACGATGCTCTCACCGTAGGCATAGACTTTACAGCCCGCGACTTGCAGAAGAAGCTGCGCGAAGAAGGTCAGCCTTGGGAAATAGCTAAAGGATTTGACGGTGCAGCTGTCATCGGTGAATGGATCAACGTGGAGCGTTTTCTCAATGTACAAGGCATACGTTTTGCGCTCGACCTCAACGGTGAGAGACGACAGGAAGGCAACACAAGCGATATGCTGGTGGGCATAGACAAACTAATTGCCTATATATCCCAATTCTTCACCCTAAAAACAGGTGACCTGCTATACACAGGAACACCCGTAGGCGTTGGACCAGTAAAGCCCAACGACCATTTAGAAGGATACCTTGAAGGAGAAAAAGTACTTGACTTCTGGTGCAGATAACTTAATAAGAACAAACGTAAGAACAAGAATACCATATTCAGTAAGAATGCGTAAGGAACTTATCATAACAGGCATGGCATTACTTATGCAGACAGGTAACACGCTGTCTGCACAAGATTTCGTCAATATACCACAATCGCAACTGAGAATTGACAGCTTGTTGCCTAAGGTTTCACACTATATACCGTTGCCAAAAGGTTATCAGGATTCCACATATTCCGTACAATTACAGTACCCGGAATACGTTGCCCTAAACAGAAAACAACGCAGAAAGTACCGCAAACTTACTGGAGGAAAAAACGCACCCGACACACTTGCTGTCAACACTTATACCTATCAAGAACGTAAGAACGGTACACTTGCGCTGGACTTTACCCCAATAGTTAAGCGTAACAATAAACTTTGTTACATCACATCATTCAAACCTGTAACCGTTGCTACCGCAAAGGCTACAGCACTAACGCGTGCAGCCACAACAGACGCATCACAGACGTATACAGAAAACTCTATTCTGCGACAAGGCAACTGGGCTAAGATTCGTGTATCCAATACAGGAATACACCAGCTTACCGCTGACATTACACGCAAAGCAGGCTTTAATGACCTTTCAAAAGTTAAGATTTACGGATATGGCGGTGCCATAATACCAGAACGACTGACGCAAAGCTACCTACAAGAGCATGATGACCTGAAGGAGATACCAACGTGTACAGCCAACGGCATAAAATTCTTCTACGCCCAAGGACCTGTATCATGGAGTTCAAAAAAAGCGATAAAACGTAGCCGTAACTTCTATTCTGACTATGGATATTACTTCATCACCGAGTCGGATGACGCTCCTTTGACGTGTACTGAGGCAGAACTACTACAACAAGTAACCGACGCCAACGACGCATACCATTACCTGTACGAGAATGACAAGTACGCTTTTGCGGAGATGGGGCGTAACCTTTTCGACTCTAAAGAGGTAAAATATGGTTCTCCAATAACATACAACGTGGAAATACCAGCAGGCAACACCTCGGCAAACATACAGGTAGCAATAGGTGCAGCCAAAGTAGCCTCAACCGCTTCATACCGTATCACGTGCGGGACACAGGCAAGTACTGGCAGCATATCACTTGGAGAGTACTACGAAGCCAACGCCACTACAAGAACTTTTGTCGTTAATGACCTTGACAATTATCCCAAGGACACTAACGGAGCTACGCTGTACCCTATTACGATAGAGGCTACCAACGCCGCCACTTCACTCCGTCTGGACTATGTTTCTGCATATTTTGCAACACCAGAAACACCCGTTGCTCTATCATCAGGCAATTATCCCGTAGCAGAATATTACTGTAACATAACCAATCAGAATCTGCATGCCGACGAACCAGTAGACAATATCATCATCATACCTACCTCACAGCGTTTACGTGCTCAGGCAATACGCCTTGGAGAGTTGCACAAGAAGTACAACAACATGACGTATCGCATTGTGCCAGCAGACGAGTTATACAACGAGTTCTCAAGTGGTACACCAGACATTTCGGCTTACCGCAGATACCTGAAGATGTTTTATGACAAAGCAAACAGCAGCGATGATATTCCCAAGAACGTCATTCTCTTTGGCGATGCAGTATGGGACAACCGTATGATAACACTACCTGCAGCATCATACAATCCAGACAACTACCTGTTGTGCTATGAAACAGAAAACTCATACTTCAAACCTTCAAGCACAGCAATAGACGATTTCATTACAGTACTACAAGACAACACCACCATTCATGCCGATGAGAACAGCAATGGTGACAAGAATCTACAGTTCGACGTTGCCATCGGTCGTATTCCTGTAACGAGTGAAGGTGAAGCAAAGAATGTAGTTGACAAGATAATACATTATGTCAGCAGCGCAGCCGATGGTGAATGGCAGAACGATATTATGTTTATGGGCGATGACGGAGACGGCAACAGCCACATGCAGAATATCGATGACAATGCCAACGACATAATGCAACGCTTCCCAGGCTATAACGTCAAAAAAGTCATGCTCGACGCTTACGTCCGCCAAAGTGCCGCTACAGGCGACACATATCCCGAAGCCACAGCAGCAGTAAAGAAGCAACAGAATAACGGAGCGTTGATAATGAACTACGGTGGCCACGCATCATGGACACTGTTGTCACACGAAAAGATGCTTGTACTATCAGACTTCCAGAACTTTAAGGGCACAAACTACTCATTATGGTTCACTGCTGGTTGTGAGACTGTACCTTTCGATGGCACCACAAATACCATAGGCGAGGCGGCAGTACTAAACAGTAACGGTGGAGCAATTGCGTTTATAGGAACCGTTCGTACTGTTTACGAGGCTCAGAACACTGCTATCGACAAGGCATTTATGCGTCATGTGCTCAACCATGACAGCAACGACAATCCACTAACCATTGGTGAAGCCCTGCGACAAGCTAAAAATGACCTCGTCACGGGCAACGCAGGAGTAGGCAAAGACATGACTGTCAATAAACACCACTTTACCCTTATTGGTGACCCTGCCATGTCACTTGCACTGCCAAAGAACAGCGTTGTCATTGATTATATCAACGGTAAGGCAACAGCAGAGATTGACACGATAAAGGGCAACAGCATAGTAACCGTAGAGGGACATATCGCCAACAGGAACAATGAGCCGATATCAGACTTCAACGGCACCGCAAACATCCTTGTACGCGATAGCAAACAATACATAACGTGTAGAGGTAACGATGCAAATACAAGCGATTTGTTCATCTATTCCGACCGTCCAAGCACCCTATTCAAGGGCAGCTGCACTGTAACCAACGGTCAATTCTCGTTTACCTTCCGTATGCCTCGCGACATATACAACGATGGTGAACAGGGACTGATGACCATATACGCTCAAGATTCCAAGCAAGGAATCTCCGCCAACGGTGAAACTGACAGCTTTATTGCAGAGGGTTGGGAAGATACTTCCAACGACTACATAGGGCCGTCAATATACGCCTACTTAAATAGTCCGTCGTTTACTAACGGTGGCACCGTTGGTCTAACTCCGTATTTCGTTGCGGAAGTATCGGACAATGATGGCGTCAACGTCTCTAACTCATCGTTAGGGCACAACATGGAGCTCATCATTGACGGCAAGACAAATATGACTTATGACATTACCGACAACTTTGTATTCGACAATAACAGCTACACCACAGGTCAAACCTACTATGTGCTGCCCGCCCTTGCCCCCGGTAACCACAGTCTTTCCTTCAAAGCTTGGGACGTACTCGGCAACTCCAACTCCGTGTCACTTGACTTCCGAGTAGTGAAAGGCTTGCAACCCACAATAGCCAACGTCAGAGTTTACCCAGCAATAATAACAGACGAAGCGACATTCTACGTCACCCACGACATGCAAGGCAGCGAGGCCGATATATATGTAGACATTATAGACCCTTCTGGCAGAATAGTACAGATACTGCAATGGAGCGATGTCTTCTCTGAAACCAGCCCTACCACGTCTTACAGATGGACACCTAACGGGTTGTCGCAAGGTCTGTATTTATACCGTGTACGCTTGAGTTGCAACGGCAGTGACTACGTATCCGCCACCCAGAAACTTATAATAGGGAGATAGATAAGCAGTGTCTCTGTTACACAAGAGATTTCCCCTCCCCTACTCTTTCAACTATATAGCAAAACAAAACCATACAATAATGAACAAACTACTGACAACAACAATAGCCTTGTGCCTTGGTATCAACACGGCAATGGCTGACGATGACCGATACAGTCAGTTCAATCCGGTACACACCGCCATTGTATCGCAAACCATAGTACCAGACGCTCGTGCTGGCGGTATGGGTGAAGTTGGTGCCGCTACCGACCCAGACGTAGCGTCCCAATACTGGAATCCAGCCAAGTACCCATTCTGTATCTCCCGTTCTGGCGTTACAATGGGTTATACACCATGGCTTCGTCAACTCGTACCTGATATGAATGTAGCGAACCTTACAGGCTATTACCGTATTGGTGACTACAGCGCAGTATCAGCATCCATGCACTATTTCTCCCTCGGTGAGGTCTACACTAACTTCCCAGAAGACAGCAGCACGCCGTCAGACGAGTCAATGACCATCAAGCCTTACGAGATGTCGTTTGACGTAGCCTACTCATTGATGCTGAGCGAGAAATTCTCTATCGGTGCAGGTGTACGCTTTCTGCTCTCTGATATGTCATACACCGCCACAGAAGAGACATCTGCTGCCACCGCCTTTGCAGCAGACCTCGCTTGTTATTATCAGAATTACGTAAACATAGGTCAACGCGAGTGTCAGCTTGGTTTAGGTTTCTATCTGCGTAACATAGGCTCAAAGATTACCTTCGGAGGCAGTGACCGCTCAGAGTTCATACCTACCAATATGCGTCTTGGTGCCTCTCTCATGATTCCTATCAATGAGTATAACCGCTTCACCATTGCCGCTGACGCCAACAAGCTCCTCGTTCCGACATATCCTAAAAAGCGTGACGACGAGACATCTGCTGAATATGACGAGCGTTTGCAGAGCGAATACTACGACGTCGGCAGCATCTCTGGAATGTTCAAGAGTTTCAGTGACGCTCCTAACGGATTCAAGGAGGAATTAGAAGAGATACAGTGGAGCGTTGGTGCAGAGTATACTTACAATGACCGTTTCAGTCTTCGTGCAGGTTATCACCATGAGTCAGAGAACAAAGGTAACCGTAAGTACTTCACCGTAGGTGCTGGTTTCCGTATGAGTGCCTTCTCTCTTGATGCCGGTTACGTCATAGCCACCGCTAAGTCAAACCCACTCGACCAAACCCTTCGTTTCTCTCTGAACTTCGATATTGACGGCATTAAAGACTTATTCGGAAGGAAGTAGCCTTACAGACATTATATAATGGTTGTTCAATAATACGCCTGTATTTTGCAGAACCACATCATATTCATAATTACAAACACAGAAGAGCCGTATCAAACCCTTTTTAAGAGTTATGATACGGCTCTTCTTTTTAAGCCATACGTTTTTTTTCTTTAAGCGATATTATTCTACAACTACTTTCTTACCGCCTACGATGTATATGCCGTGAGGCAGCGTATTAAGGCTACTGCTGCTATCCGCAACCTTCTGTCCGTATATATTGTAGACTGCCGTAGCAGGGGTTTCAGCACTTTTCGTAACAGTATTTATACCAGTAGGAACGCTGTTGTTATTAGCATAGCCATATACATTGGTCTGATAGAACTTCACGCGGTATGGCCATTGCTCATCGTCAGCAGTAGTACCGTTCCATCCACGAGACCAATAGATAGTAGGAGCACCACTAACTACTAACCATAAGTAAGAACAGTTTGCAGGACAATCAAATGAGGCGGTAACATTGGGCGTGTCATTTGTAGCTGTGCTGACGTCACCATATACACGTGTGCCATCCTTCTTCAAAGCCACGAATCCCAGTTTCCAACCAGCATACTGCTTACGATAGTCAATAAACCCTTCCTTGCCAGCTTCGCCTGTAAACTCCACATAGACCTTCTTTGCGGTCGTAGGTACATTCAGTCGGATAGCGTTATTGCCAAACGACTCTACACAGTCTGATGCCTGAGATGTCCAATTATAGTCATCCCCCTTTGTCAGGGCAGTGTTCTTTCTTGTTCCTATCTTTGATTTGCCAGCATCACGAATACCGTCAATGTCGAATGTCGTCATACGTGCGCCATATTCCCACATCTCATTGTTCAGCTGTTCAAGCTTCTCCTTAGTCGTCAAGCTGCTGTTCATTGTCAGGCGCATATACGCTTGGAATGGGTCTTCTGGGCTTTTTGACTCGTTCCACAGGCGTCCCATAAAGTCTTTACCCTGCTTATGGCAGAAGAAATCTTGTATAAAGTAGTTATTGTAACGCAGTTCTTCTGCCAATGGATTTTTGTGAAGACCGTTCAGTGTGTTATTAAACCACTCATTGTTAAACTGCATATTAGGATAATACTTATATGCCTGCCACTGTGCGCACATCTCCCAGAACACGTTACCGTTGGCAGAATTAGCCCATGTGTACATCCAGCCGTTCTGATTGTTGTTGTCGCAATGTGTCTGATACTGGAAACAGTGACCTATCTCATGCGCCACAGTCTGTCCGCCGCGTGATGTGTATGCGTTACGAGAGAGTGTCAACAATCCTATAGTGTTGTCTATACCGCTGCCGCTTGCCTCCCAATCGGTGGTGTAGCGCAGACGTATTATCATCTTGTAGGTATCAGTCTTTGACTTACCTTGATTTCTCGTTATGTACTTTAACTCATCGGCATAGAACTCGAAGATGTCATCTGCTGTATTAAGTATCGTTGGTACAGCAGACGGTGCCAAGTCTCCGTAGCCCTTCTCCCAGAACAACACCCAGTGCTTCGACTGCAAACTGCGTTTGTAACTCCATTGGTTAGCGTCGTTCTGTAGTTGCGCATCACTTCCAACAGCATTGCCACTAAGGTATATTCGTTTGTCTACCTTATTTATTTGTGTATTCAGCGCATTAGTGGCAGCAGTCAGTTGTGCCTCTGTCAGCGAAGCATCCTTCGCCTTATCCTTTGCGGTAGCCATAGCCTCGGTCAACGTCCTCACTGCCGTTGCCTTGTATGGCTCGTTCTCCCACCATGACAACACCTTCTGTGCATACTCTATTCTTTCGTCCAGCGAAGCGTAAAGGCTTTGCGATTCCTTTGCACTCTTGTTGGCAGCAATAAGCTCCGTGCGTGCAGTCTTTATAGCCTCGATGTCATACTGCGTATTGCCGTCAACGTCCTTTCCCGTACCCTCTAATGCCTTCTTCGCGCTATTGATAGCGGTAGCGAGAGCATTGGCTACCGACTCCTGTAGCATAGCTGCCGCATACTCTTCACCTTCAGTAACAGCGTTCTGTAGGTCAGTAACGTAACTCTTTGTGTTTACCTTGCCTGTATATTTAAGTGTGAAGTTGTCTATACACAGATAGTTACCCGTAGCGTTATCGGCTATCATTCCTATCTCGACGTCACTCCCCTCATCCATCACGGCAAATGAGAGGTTGTACGTTTTCATGTCCGTAATGTTCGTCTTAGCATTACCAGCGAATATGTACGCTCCTGTTTGCGCCTTGCCCGAGTTAGCGGTACTGTTGTTACCCGTTTGCTGTATGTTCAGTGCCTTTGCCGAAAGTATATAGTTACCAGCAGGCAGAGCGTGAAGCGACTGTTTAAGATAAGCGTTACCCACTTTGTTACCAATGCTTACCCAGTTCTCCATGTAGTATGTGCCACTCTTAGCAAACACGCTGTTGCTCTGCTTTACCATGTTGGCAATACTCCAGCTGGCAGGATTGCCAGAGCCATCCTGACTGACAGTCTCAAACGAAGGATTCTGAATATACTTCGTGTAGTCAGAAGGGTGTTCCTCTGTTGCGTTATGATACCTGTAAGCCTCTATAGCCTCCTTCAGGTTGTAATTAGCCTCTAACACTTCAGGCATAGTAGCCTCGCCATTGTCAGCAACCACCTGCGCAGCATCAATGGCGGCTTTAAGGTTATCGGCATAGTCACCGCTACCATCACCATACTCTTTTGTCGCAAGAGAGATGTAGTAGTTCAGCGACGTCTTATTTACCTGCATATTCTCGCCTAACAGTTGCACATAGTCGATAGCGAGGTTAGCGGAATTAGCTGACCCATTGGCTGCAGCCTTATATCCTATCTGTATCTTACCCGTGGTTTGACTCTTCAGCGTAAACTGTATCTTATCCACCGTCCACTTCTTTGAGGGGTACGACGTAACCGTAGATGTCACCTTCGTGCCACTGTTAGGAATCCACGCCAACAACGACTTTCCACCTGTTACGCTCTTTCCATTATATGTAGGCACAACGATAGTGTAGGTACCAGCAGGCAGTGTCACCGTTTGATAGAGCGAGAAGTCTTGTTCCCAACCTGTAGACAGAGCAAGGCATCCTCCGCTTTCTCCGTCATATCCAGTAGCAGGGATAGTGGCACCATTGTAAGTACCCTTGAATCCAAACTCATAAATACCCGTTATGGTATAGTCAATAGAGAAGTTAGGAGTCCAGTTACTTATGCTTTTTATCTCCTGTTTAACGGTAGCGTTACTTGACGCTGGGTAGTCATAGTCCGCGTCAAAACCATAGTTCTTTAAGTAATACTTCGTGATGTCGCTTTGCGCGAACGTAGGTATAGTAATACCTAATGATAGTAGAATAGAGTAAAATCTTGTCATACTGAAAATGTGCTGTTAGGTTTGTTAGTAGATGAAATACAATCAATACTTCTAAACAGCAAAATTACACATTATTTTTCTTATTACCAAAGAAAATGATGATAAATAACCATATTACTAAATGATTCTACATAGGCTGGCTGTGCGCCTAAACTTTCAAAATAATTACAAAAAGTTTTTCATTTATACCATTTAACGACTTTCGCTCTCCACGAATTTGCCCAACTCAAAAAACATATATACCTTTGTGACGATATAAAAATAACCTGGCACAATCTAACGGAATTAAGAATATATTAGATAATATTGCCTTGTCATATCTTTTGGGATATTTTGGAGCCGTTCATCAGTCGCAATGCTCGCATTGCTCCATCTTCATGTCTCCAAACTATCTCAAAAATCTATGACATAAATTATACCAAGTTATTTTTTCACCGTCACTAACTTATTTATAAGAATAATTTTGAATATTTACTTATTACTAAATATAAAAATAATTTTGAATACTTACTTACTAAAACTTTACATATCATGCACATTGAAAAGAACAAATGGAGAGCAGCTTGCATATCTGCCTGCCTGCTTTTAACATCTGCACCTATACAAGCTCAAATCATTGACTTTGAAGACTGCGAGATAGGACATAAGTTCACTATGTGGAACATAGACATGGGGGTGGTCACCTCCTCTACCGCTGTGGTTACGGTGGACCCTACTAACGCTAACAACAAGGTTCTGCACGTGACTACCAAACAGTGGGGCACCTTTCCTACCATAACATTGCCGCAAGAACTTGCTGGTCATCTACTCACTGACAAGAAAAAATATCTTACCTTCGACTTCTATCGCACTGATGCCGATAACGCAGCATGGGCACAGTTCCATACTTACCTCGGTAAGGACAAACTATACCAAGACGAGGGCTACCCTGCCAAAGGCGATAAGAACAAGTGGCAGCACTTGACCTACACGCTCGGCAAGGTTTCTACCGCCAGCAACGACGAGACACAACTGCACTTTGGTATTCATAACGACAATGCAGACTACTACATTGACAATGTGGAACTGAAGGGGGAATATGACGGTTGGATGGTGGCAGACGATAACCTGCTCGACATCTGTACGAAGAATACAGCTTCTAACTATACCGTATACGAAACGCCTATACTCGCCACTGAGGGGAAACATCTCGACATACGCACCTCACGTTACACTTACTGGAACAGCAAGGTGGTGGGCAACGGTACCATTAACCTCTACGCTGGCGGTGAACGTACATATCTTGGCAACAAATCGTCAAAGGTTTATCACCCCGACTGGAGCCAATTTAATGGCACACTACACATTTACCCATATAAAGAAGTGGAACAAGGAGCAGGATTCTACGGACTGGTATGGCAGTCTGGCAAGACTTTCGCTCCTGACAATGCTGCACAAAACGCTGCCGACGGCAACGTTAACGGTACGTTTATCAATGCTCATGTGGTGCTGCACGATGGTGCCGCAATGGCATGCGAAACGGGAAAACGCGGTCTGCGCATTGCTCACCTCGATACCGAGGCGGGAAGCACACTGTATGGTTACCTAAAAGACAAGACGGGTAACGACGGTTACTATATGGTGGGCAACGACAATACTGACGCTACACTCGCCGGACGCATCATCCCCTTCAAAGGTGCTAACCTCGCGGTGAAGGTAGGACTGATAAAGGAGGGTACTGGCACATACCGCATAACTGGTAACGAGAATCTTATCACTGGCGGCATACGCATATTGCAAGGCAGCGTAATGGTGAACAACGACGCTGCAAAGGCTGAGGACAAGAAGCTCTCTGGCGGCATAGGTCAACAGAGCAGTGCCTCAACGCCTGGCGTTTACGTCATGACGAAAGGCGCACTTGGCGGCATTGGCTCCATAGCTTCTACCGTCGACCTCTATGGCACGCTCCTTCCTGGTGATGGCGGCATCGGTACTCTAACTATAAAGAATTACGCTACCAGCACAAAGCCAAACCTTACACTGCACCCTAAGGCTAAACTTAAGTTTGAGGCTACTGATAACGAACGTTACGACAAACTGTATGTAGATGGCTACATTACCTTCAGTAAGAAGATGGAGGACTTTACAGAATCGGAGGAGAAACCACGCATATACATCGAACTGACTAACAACCCTACGCTACAGGTTGGCGATGAGCTGACACTACTAACCTACTCTGCTAAGCCTGAATCATTAGAGTTTGAGATGCGATACCCGAAACAATACACTTGGGAAACAACGGAGAGGCTACTCCCAAACGGTCGTCACGCTCTTGTGGCACGCGTGACCTCTCTTGAATATGGCGGACAGGGAGAATGGACAGAAGACGCTGACGAAGACACTAAGCCTGACGATACTAATATCGACATCGAGAAAGAGAAGCAAGACCCCACACCTCTGCGTACTTATGCTGATAAGACAGGCAAATACATAGGTACCTGCGTCTCACTCTACGATGGTAAGATAAACATCGATGACGAGAACGACGAGAAGACTAAACTGCTCGCACAGCAATTCAATATGGTGGTATGCGAAAACGAGATGAAGTTCGACGCTACTGAACCCTCTCAAGGCACGTTCCAATACTACAATGGCGACCGCCTCGTAAACTTTGCACAGAGACACAATATGCGCATACGTGGTCATGCTCTCGTATGGCACTCACAGGTGGCACAGTGGGTAAGTGCTGACGGTAAGAAAAACGACAAGAACTTCTCACAGCAGCAACTGCTCGACATCATGAAAAACCACATCTACAACGTGGTTGGTCACTGGAAAGGTAAGGTCGCTGAATGGGACGTATGTAACGAGGTGCTCGACGACGACCAGTCTATTGTGCGCACCGACCCTAACGGCTACAAGTTACGTGCTTCCTCTATTTGGAACTTCGCAGGAGAAGACTACATAGAAAAGGCTTTCTGCTGGGCTCACGAAGCCGACCCCGACGCACAACTAATCCTTAACGACTATGGCGTGGAGTTTCAGGGACAGGCCAAGGCAGAAGCGTTCTATAACCTTGCCAAGCACCTGAAGGAGAGCGGTGCACCTATAGACGGCGTGGGGCTTCAGTGCCACCTCGACGTTGGCAAGATTGATGCAGCGAAACTTAAGGCTACTATTGACCGCTTCAACGCTATCGGACTGCGCTGTGTCATCACTGAGCTCGACCTTGGCATGACCGACAATGAGGACAATCGCCTGCAGCAAGCCAAAGACTTCTACAACATCGCAAAAACGGCTATGGGCTCTGATAACTGTAACGAGGTGATGGTATGGGGAATTACCGATGCCATGACATGGCGAAACGGCAGAAACCCACTGCTCTATGGTGCCGACCTCACTCCCAAATCTGCATATTACGGTATGCACGCTGCCGTGCGAGAGGCGGCTTCTGCCACAGCCATTGACGTCTTGACAACAGACACTGACGCATCCGCAATGGTCGTAGCTGAGACTTACTACAATCTGCAAGGTCAACAAATCTCTACTCCGACAGACTGTGGCAACGGCATCTACATCGTAAGTCGCAAGATGAGCGACGGCAGTACGGTAAATATAAAGATGAAGAAGTAGTGCTATAGTCAAACAGAAAGAATCCGAAGAACAACAATTATCGTGCTTCGCACTATTTTTTATAAGGGTGGTTCTATAAATAAGCTTTGTTATAGAAACCACCCTTTACACGTAAAGCATACTATATGTAATACATACAATTCCCGAAAGCCATTATTAGGTAATACGATAGCTATCTTATTACCTTACGATATGGCACTAATCGCAAGACAAAAGCATAGTGATTACGAGACGAATAATATGCTTTCAGAATAGCCCCTATTTCCCAAGAGACTTGAACATCTTGGAGATGCACTTTCTCTTCTGCTCTATGTTCGGGTGAACATAGAGGTTGAGGGTTGTTGTGATATTGGCATGACCGAGCAGTACACTTACTGTCTTATAGTCGCAGTTGCTTTCTATGCAGCGTGTCGCAAAGCTGTGGCGTCTCATGTGCACAATTTAAGCAAAAGCAACGAAAAGAGAAGATGAAAAGAATAAACTGCAAGTGGTTGAGAATGAGCAAGATTTCATAATTCTGCCGAATGGCGATAACGCAAGATAGAGCAGGATATTGAGTTCTTTCAGTTACCAAACCGTTAGCGGTCAGTTACCGAAACCGACACTGCTAACGATGTGAGAAACAAATAAATTATCACCAGTGTTTGTTGCACTGTTCTGCACAACTTTCGATAACGGAGAATGCTTACTGATTGATTATTTTTGCAAACTAAAAAAGTAAGCACATGAAAGTTGAAAAATTCAAGGTGTTGCTCTACCTCAAAAAGAGCGGATTGGACAAGAACGGAAAGGCTCCCATCATGGGACGCATCACCCTCAACCGAACGATGGCACAATTCGGTTGCAAGTTGTCATGTACGCCAAAGCTATGGAATCCACGTGAAAGCAGACTTGACGGCAAGAGCAAAGAGGCTGTGGAAGTGAACGCCAAGATTGACAAGCTGTTGTTGGCGATAAACTCAGCTTACGAGTCACTTGTGAAGCGCAAAACGAATTTTGATGCCAAGGCTATAAAGGAGTTGTTCCAATGCAGTGCAGACACTCAGGTTGCTTTGCTGAAGCAGCTTGATGCTATCATTGCGGACATTGAGTCAAGAATCGGCATCGACTATAAGATAGGTACGTTGCCCAACTATCAATACACTCGCTTGACCTTGGGATTGTTCGTCAAGAAACGCTATGGTACTGATGATGTGGCATTCGGTGAGCTTGACGAGCAGTTTATCCGTGAGTACATGGACTTTTGCTTGGATGAGAGAGGTCTTGCACTTGATACAGTCGCCACTATCTCGCTATCTTGAAGAAAACCTGCCGAATAGCTTTCAAGGCAGGACATTCCGAGCGTTACCATTTCATGCACTTCAAGCTACCTCTGAAGAAAGTAGTAACCCATCGTTTCGAGCCAACCTCAAAGTATGTTCTTCTTTTCATTGGTGGCTTGGCTCTATCCCTTATCATCTCCATTTGGGGCAACCTCACCCAATGGCGAGAGCACCAAGATTGGGAGGAGGCAGACTTGAAGTATAGGGCTTTGAAGATGGCCCTTCCATCTGACGACCCGAATATTCGCTACATCGAAAAGCATTTCTCTGTTTGCCGAGATGAGAAAGTTATTGGTGATGTGAGAAATCGTGTCGCAGTTTATGAAGATTCTGTTCGCCGATACCATGAAATGGTCAAAATATGCAGCATATAAAGATAGCATAGCCTATCAGCTCACGAAAGAATCTAATGGCATCAAACGCATATTAGAAAACAGAAAATGAGCTATAAAAGTTTCCTGATATGAAAAAAGCAGGTAGTTCTTCCATGTCCATTGGAATTACCACCTGCATTTTGTGTCTATATTCTTTTGAAGAAACCTTCGTAATCATCATCTAAGATTTTCCAAGAACCATTTTTGCGTCCACCCTCTCTGACTATCAAGTTTAGCTCAGAAAGTTGCTTTAGGTAGCGTTGAACCTGACGCAAGGAAATCCCCATACTTTCAGACATTTGAGTAGCATTTATCTGAGGCGTTTGCGAAATCAACTTATAGATTTGTCGTTGAGCCTTCACAAATTCTTTTGTGACATTGCCTTTTGCTTTTACGACATCATTAGCCTCTTTTATGACATCTTTTACGACATCTCCAGCCTCTTTTATGACATGTTGGTTCTCTTTTATGACATCCGTGCCATAATTAAGATTCCACAAAGTGGCATGAGAATCCAATTTACGTTCATAATACAACTTATCGTTTTGCTTTATTTACCACGTCCATATATGTTAGAGGAAATCTCTTTCTTATATCTTCTTCTGATAAAGTAATAGGAACTCCATTCTCATCATATCTCACACTTGCAGCACCAAATGAATTGCCTTTTTGAAATTTAAGTTCTATTTTTATAGCAATATCATAGTCGTCTTCTTTGTTCTCTCCTTCCAATTTTTGCTTGACCAATTTTATGAAATTTTGTGCTTCAGGGGTAGAGGCGGAATCTATATCCATTTTATTTTCAACATACGCCAATGGTATGAGATATAGATTGTACTTTGATAAAGAACGTTTGGTCTGCCAATCTTTAGCACTTGTACATATTTATACATGCGAATCCTAACTCTTGTAACGGTTTAGAGAGGTCTTTCATATTCACAAAATGAATAGCATTGTCTCGAAACTCAATCAGAGATTCTATATTGTCTTTTAGTTTTGCAGGAAGTTCATGTAGCCCTTCCAAACGACTCAATGCCTCATAGATGGATATAGACTTAGGATTGTTAGTCCTATTCCTGTCTAATATTTTCTTCTTTTTCGATTTCTCTCCATTTTTGTTTATGTATGGCTTATAACAATATATGGAATTTACACGATAGTTGTTAAGCTTCAACAATCGTGCTTTTAATAAAAGTTCCCAAGAGTTTATTGCTAATATGGCAAATGTCTCTTCTCGGTACTTGAAATCTGGTTTGTTATATATTTCTATTGCAGACAGCATACTACCGATAGACTTGTCTATAAGACTTTCATATACCTCAAATCCGCAACCTGTAGGGGTTAGTGGGATTTGAGGTTGTTGTGTTTCTCCAACTGTTTCTTAAAATTGGCATATAGGTTCTTCTCCTCCTCAATATGAACATACTCGTAGTTCATCTTTTGAAGAGTATCTATAAGACCGTTTTCAAGGGCAGCTTCACTTTGTACTGGCATATCTTTATTTCTTTTTAAACGTTACACTTATGAGAACATGGCTATTAATCCATTTGTATATTGACCATCACCATTTTGCCTACAAAGACAACTGAATTTAACGAGAAAACACAACTGGCGAGGTTGTTTTCTGCATAAATAAAGCAAAATTATACGATTTCCTTACTGTTTGTTGCTGCTTATTCATTAAAAGAAGACTTATAACTCGACCAATTGTTTCACTCTTTGCACCGTACTCTACCCTTGGCTATATACATAATGGAATTTCACAAATTATTTTAGTTAGCCAAGTACTAAAATAGTCAGAATACCGTTATATATTAAAGGGCGTTTAATTTCAACAGCTAACAATACAGAACGCTTATGAAAGTAGAGACTGTTTACGGCACTATGGACATTTATATCGGTGCCCGGTTTGCGGAAGTGTATGGCCGCTTGGTCTTCCCCACACTTGTTATCATTGGGGAGGTAATAAGTGACCCTAAGGTTGAGGTATATAGTGATGGTTCTAAGTTTATATCATGGCTGTCAAGGAATACGAGTAGCGGGGAAGAAAAGATTATTGGCATAAGTAAGTGTTCAAAATTATTTTAATATTTAATATAGGCTATTTTGAGGCAGCTGGTTTCACTGTTAGAGGGTTTCTGTCCCCCGATAACGGGGGAACCGAAGGGGGTTAATGCAAGCATTGTGACCGAAAACAGGGGAAGCAGATGACCAAAAGAGACTGTATTAAATATTCTCAATAATACAAGAACATTAACTTATTTATAAAAATAATTTTTAATACTTACTTACATAATATAGACAAACATTACTCTTCTCATATATATCCTATTGAGCACCCTAATATTAAAAGGTTAATAGGGAAGTTTGGAGAAAACAAAATGCTCTGATATATGATGAATATAACTACCTCCCAATAAACGATTATTTACTACACACGAAGGGATATATGGAAATACCAAATATTAATAAACAGGAACAATACTCTCTATCAAGGGAAAAATGGAAGAAAGGTATATTATATGCACTACCTCTTATAACATTTATTATAGGCGTTATCATTCCTTCGCCTTTTTTCAACAGGATAAAACATGCTGTCACAAAAAGCGAGCCGAAACTAATAGAGGTTACGGGGATGCTTTTAAACAATGGCAACCGATATGATGGCTCCATTATAGCAGGAACAAAAATAAGGCAAGGCTTTGGACGATTGACTACACCTGACAGCACTGTCTATGAAGGTAACTGGCGTAATGACAAACTGCCGTACGGTCAACGCACATCATCGTCGTCTGTTTACCGAGGACATTTTGACAAGAAACTGAACAACGAAGGATTCGGAATTATAGAGTATTCACAAGATTATATCGAAGGAAAACGGAAACAAGGCAAAAAGGAATGTGACATCGTACAGAAATACATTGGTAACTGGCACAACAATAACAAACAAGGATTAGGAAGGTCTATAAGAGTAGATGGCAGCATGGATTTCGGAAATTATGATAAAGGTATGCTGCAAAGCTATAACGACGTCAATTACCGCATAGGTGGAAGTGTATATGGCATAGATTTGTCACATTACCAGAAAAACATTGACTGGGACAACCTTGCTCTCTTTTGTGATAAAGATGGTAACGTGTATAACGGCAATCCCGTAGAAAAGAAGTATATGCAACCAGTGTTCTTCGTATATCTGAAAGCTACGGAGGGTAGCACAATAAAAGACGACACCTACGGAGTGAGAGCGACCGAAGCAGAAAGGCACGGCGTGTTAAAAGGCGCATATCACTTCCTACATTTAGGCGGCTCGATAGATGAACAAATCAGAAACTTCGTAGAGACAGCAAACTGGACAGTGGGAGACTTACCACCTGCACTGGACATTGAAGTGGAGTCGGAAATAAAAGAGTATGGTAAGGCAAAGTTAGTCGCCATGACTCTTAAATGGCTAAAAAAAATAGAGACGACAATGCATGTACGACCTATTATATATACGAGAGAGAATATACGCAACAAATATCTTAATGACGAGCGATTTAGGAAATATAACTTCTGGATAGCACGTTATTCAGATAAAGGTCCCTACAACTTTGACTGGCACATTTGGCAAAAGACGGAGAAAGGAGTGCTTAATGGACATGACGGACGAGTTGACATTAACTTATTTAAGGGTGACTTCGCTGCCTTTACTAAGTATACCTATAAAGTAAAGGGTGGCTCATAATAATATGAACCACCCTCACATATATCTTTTCGCCTCTACTTTATAAAGTCTCGCTGCCATCTTCTCCGTACTTGCCGTCTTTTGCCTCGAATATCACGCTCGGCTCTATCACCTCCACCGTGTGCCATGCTCCTTTTGGTATCTGGCAGCCATATTTTGCTTGGGCAGGGCAAAGGTGGATGCGTTGCACCTCACGATACTCTATATTGCGAGCGATGTCTTGTGCATCCATACTCTGTTGGAAGTCCTCCGAAGAATTCTTTTCATACGAAACGACTTCTTCGTAAATCACTTCGTCCAACTTGCCACACAGACAGATAACCGTTTCTGTGCTGTTTGGATGCCGATGTATTGGCACAACTGTTCCCGGCAGCAAGGCATTCAGCATACGCTGGCTTTTGTCTGCTGTCGATGTGCGCTGGTCATAGTTCTGACGCAGACGTGGATTTGCTACCGCTTGCTCAAAAAGTCTTCCTAAAAAATCTTTATTTATTTTCATTGTTGCTAATTTTTGAATACGATTGAGATTGTTCAGTTATATGTTTGCCTTGCTGTGGCCAACATAAGAAAGTTACAAACTTCCATATTTTCTTTACTATTCGCATATTTTTACGTTTTAGAATATTCAGTGATAGTACAATCCAATATCCGATGATTGCACCAAGCGTATTATGAAACACATCATCAAATTCACCTAACCCTCTTTGAAATATGAATTGCGAAAATTCTATGCAAACAGATAATGACATACTAATAATCAACACAGTCCACCATTTTTTGAAACATTCAAAAGTAGATAGCAATAATCCAAGTGGAATAAAAACAACGATATTTAGCAGGTTTTCCGCTATCAGTTCCGCTCTACCATTTGTTATAGCAACATAACTCCAAAATAATTCTGTTTTATAATGAATACCAGCACAGGGAGTACGCATAATTATTGTAGAGCACAATAACAAAGTGACATATTCAACCAGCAAAGTTGAAAATAAAACACGCTTGATTAATCTTCCTTTCTTTGTAAGAATATAGGTTAACACCATTATAAAGCATAGTACTCCAAAACTTAACCCCCACAGGTAGTCAGGTATTTTTGGATTGGCAAAAGCCCATAAATAATCCATCAGAATCTTTTTATTCTATTTAAAGCTGAGTACAAGAACGATGACAATAGACTTTCATCATACACAATGGAATACTTCCATCTGTTATGCCACATTCTACCGGTTTTCGTCCATCCATAATTAAATTTATGACTCATTGATGGCATGTTTCCTTGGACTACTGGACAAAGAATATCTTCCAGTACTTTATCACGCAATTTATCATCTCTCTTCTCAATATAAAACGATTTAGAATCATACCCCAAATAGTCAATACAGATACTATTTATTGCATCCAAGAATTTATGCATATTTGCTTGATGCATTACCTTATAGACGTAATTCCAATCAATATTGTTTTTAGCGACAAACGTTCCCCAATCCAACACATGGCGCAAAGTCGTTTTCACTGTCGCAAAATCATTAGCCATGTGGCGAAGTAAGTGTATGGAATTAAATTTAACAGAAGGCAAAACTATTCCATTTGTTCCTTGTGATGACAACAAGCAATCTGATGCCAAGGATTCCAATAGTTTATTTAATGCTACACTTGATTTATGCGTGTTGATATCGAGTATGCTTTCATGATTCTCAATAACGAATCTTCCATATTGAATTACACTATGGTGGTCGTTATCATGAATAAACTTGCCTTTGCCTGTATCTGTTAGGGCTTTATCAATTCTTCTAACTGTATCAATAGAATGTGTTCCATCCTTTTCCATCACGAAGATGTCAATGTCTCCACATGGTCGTCTATGTGGTATCGGATAATTCAAACTACAACCATATCCTTTCAACACCAACATTGCAAGATTTTCCGCATTTACTATATCTGCAATTTCTTGAATTGTATTCACATAAGCAGTATAATTCCTTTCCATTACAGCAATGTTGCCAATCCAGTTCAACAACAAAGCCTTCGGCGGACGCATTGTCGGTTGAAGTCTTTCCAAAGAGTCAAATACAACACCTTGAACACCTTGTTCCAATGCCAATGCATACAATTCTTCCCAATGTGGTGTAAAACACTTAAAGTCCGCATTGGAATTTCCCAATGCAGACCTTATGAGAGATAATAGAATTTTATGATTTTCCGTCATGAAATGATTATGGTATATCCCACGATTTACACATCCATTATATCTAACATATTCCTATTTATAATAGAAACGTCATATTTATTCTTACAAAGTTCAAGGCTCTCTTTTCCCATTCTCTCCACATCTTCAGGATGTTCTATAAAGTGCATCATTTTTTCTGCGCAGTCTTCAGGAGAATGTATATTAACGAAATATCCATTAACACCATCTTTTACCGTTTCTTTACATCCAGGAGTAAATGTTGTTATAATAGCTCGTGCCGATGCCAATGCCTCCAATATTACTCTTGGTGTTCCCTCTCGGTATGCTGTTGGTAATACAAATACAGACGACATTGCATAATATTGTGCAATATTATCAGTCTCAGGAAATAACTCTACCGTCCCATCATTTACATACGGCATTAAATCTTCTTCAGTAATCGCATCTGGCAAGGTTTTGTCGATTTTTCCCAATATCATAAAACGAGAATTTGGATATTTCCCTTTTACAATCTTTGCAGCCTTAACAAAATCCATACCTCCCTTGGCACAAACCAATCTACCAAGAAAGAAGAATGTTGGTGTCAGGGGGTACTCAGCAGGGGTAAACTTAGTCATGTTTACTCCAGAACCATTCACCACATGACACTTGTCCTTTCTTACCAATCCATGTTCAACAAATTCATTCAAGTCGTCAATATTTTGGAAGATGACTTTTTGAGCTGCCCCCAATCCAATTCTATACAAGATAAAAGAAATCAATCGAATTATTCGGGCTTTTAAACTCCTGCTTGCAAATAAATATCCAGCACCTGTCACCATAGCTGTACGTTTCTTCACACCTGCAAGCCAACCTGCAATGGAACCATATATTACTGGCTTGATGGTATATCCCATTATCGCATCAGCCTTTTCTTTCTTCATGATTCTACGAAGATTTAGGCAATATGCGATGTCTGCAAAAGGATTCAAACCATTTTTGTTTACAGGCACTTCTACAAACTTCGCACCAAGTGCTTCTATTCGGTCAATGCCTTCTTTATTGGGACCCGTAACAACAACATCATATCCTTTCTTCTGTATATCTTTTATCAGATCACCACGAAAATTATATGCAGACCTGTTCTTGGGAGATATCAATATAAACTTCTTCATTATACTTTAGTTATAAAATTCTTTAGATTGTGATACATCACATCAAACATTCTCTGGTTGTTTCCGTCTGACACAAATGAATTATGAGGTGACAACGCCACATTATCCAATTTCCATAATGGGCTGTCCATTGGTAATGGCTCTTGCTCAAATACATCCAATGCAGCAAACACATCCTCACGCTCTTTCAGTACATCGCACATTGCCATTTCGTCTATCAAACCTCCTCTTGCTATATTTACAAGTATTGCATTTTCTTTCAGATTCTGCAAGACCTTACGAGAAATCAGTCCTTTTGTGGAAGGCAGTAATGGTGCCGTAATTACAACTATGTCATATCCGCCAATTACATTCTCTAAATTATCGGTCAACTGCATTTTGTCGAAGAATGGTGTTGCGTTTGTATGGATGTCAAATCCTGTTGTTTCTGTTCCTAATGCCTGAAAACGCTTGGCCACTTCCTGTCCCACATTGCCAGCACCTATAACAGCGACTTTTCTTCCCGCAATTTCACGGAGTCCTCTATGCTTTGTCCATCGACAGGCATCTTGTTCTTTTTTGAAAAAACCTCCTTGTTTGTAATGCTCCAACACACGAAACAATGCCCATTCTGCCATAGGTATACTATAAACGCCACGAGCATTGTACAGTTCTATATTCCTTTCCTTGATTGTATCTACTGGAACACGATCATAACCAGCACTTGTCAGTTGGATGAATCTCAAATTAGAAAAAGTTGAAATATCATGCGATAGGAACAAGCCGTTACAAACCGTAGCATCTATATCTGATGCATCCAAAGGTAAACTTTCTTTTTCTTGTTGTATGAAATAAATTTCATATCCCAAGTGACGCAGTTGTTCAAATTGTATCTCTGTATATTTGAAACACCCTGTTAATAATAAATTCATTTCTTTGCCACAATATTATGAACACTGCCAATCACAGCAGTTCGGTTACTTGTAAAATAGTTAGCTGCATCAGCAGCTTCTTTCTCCAATCTACGTATGTCTGCAATGCCATTGTTGAAAATTTCTTTCACCTCGTTGAGGTCGGTTATCTTGTCTGTATTACAGAAACTACGACTGACAATAACCATAGAACTTCCAAGACGATAATGTTCCTTCAGCACCATGCTTCCAGGCATATCTCCACCAGTCAATGTGGCTATGCCGCCAAATCCGAATGGTATTCCTTTAACCTTAATCTTTTCTGCAAGTCGATCCACGGTTCCATCTGCCAACAATTCAAACATAAACTTCATGCCCAAGGCCAAGTGCAGATCATTCAAACCAAGATGTATCATGTCTATGCCTGGTAATTCCAAGATGTCGTCTATTAGTAATGCAGCTTCAGGAGTTTCAACTAACAAACACGTCTTGGCACGTCCATTTACATAGCCTAAAAAGTTGCGTACTTCCTCTATAGTCTTGAAGAAAGGCAACATAACTATGTCTGCTCCTGCTTCAATCGTTGCGTTGATCTCATCCTCTGAAGAAAAATAACCATCAATGGCATCATGAATAGGATTGATACGCACAAGAACTTTGGCTTTCTGTACCGCAGCCTTAATATTGGCTACATCGGCCACGGTATGATGATTCTGTACAGTGTCCAATCCTTTCTGACGGATATCTTTGCCGATAAACTCCATATCCACAAATATCCAGTTCACGCCAGCCTCTTCTGCAATGCGTGCTATTTCCGGACGATTCGTTATATACATCAAATTTAGCATTGCCTATACCTCCTTATCTTATTTCTTTATTTCTTTATTCCTTTATTCCTTTATTCCTGTTTCACCTACATTTTCATTATTGGCATTGGTTGCCACCTTGAATATAGTCATGAAGAAAATCTTCAAATCCAACCATAGTGACATATGCTTGGCATACCATACATTCAGTTCTATGCGCTCTGGCCATGGAACTTCCTTTCGTCCATTTACTTGTGCCCAACCAGTGACACCAGGCAACACATCGAACATATGCTTCTGGTGTTCTGTATACTGTTCGTATGGCCACGGATGATAGGTCAACGCAGGACGAGGACCAATCAAAGCCATGTCACCTTTCAGTATATTCACTAATTGGGGTAACTCGTCAATACTTGTAGCGCGAATAATCCTCCCTACCTTTGTAATACGAGAATCTCCCTTGTAAGAATACACGCCTGTTCCTTTTTTCTCTGCACCTACACACATAGAGCGGAATTTCCATATTTTGAATGGAATACCATTCTTACCCAAGCGTTCCTGTTTGAATATCACAGGTCCTTTACTGTCTATCTTTATAAGTATTGCTGTAATGAGCAAAAAGGGTGACAACACAATCAGTGCAACTCCTGCAATGATAAAGTCTAATGTTCTTTTAAATATTGAATACATAAATGTTTTAATTTTAGTCGAGAAAAAACTTATACTTCTATTTCTGGAATATCTTTATTATCCTTGATTTCAAGCCATTTGTCCACAACATCTTGATAATGGATATTATTATCCGTCAACCAATTGCTAACAAACTCTGGATTATTGCTATTGGGGCGTGGGTTGGCAGTGTTCATTCTTGCCACAACAGGTGTTCTTACACAATCTCCCATTATGATTACGTGCTGTTGTGGAAGTGTCGGCAATTGGCTTAATATTTCAGAGTTGGCAGACGATACGAGTTTTCGGATATACACTTGATCATCGGGATTTTGAATGCGATGGACAATAAAGCTGTTACATTGTGATAATACTGTTTTCGATAGTTCCGATGGGCGCTGACTTGAAATCAGTAACGATAATCCGTATTTACGACCTTCACGCGCTATTCTTTCAAATACTTTTTTAGATATAGACTCTCGGTCTTTTCGGTTAATCTCTGGAATATAGTTCTGTGCTTCTTCCAGTGCTATAACAACAGGCATTTTACCTCGCTGTTCCTTGTCAAATCTTGAAAGAAACTCCAATATGATTCTTCCAATCAATCCCGTAATGGTTTCCAGTACTTGAAAAGGGAGAAGCGACATATCTATGATTGTTATTTGACTATGAACATTGTCGCCCTCACTATCACCATAGTAATCATCGTAAATTGTATTCTTACCTTCCTCTTTTGTATATACCTTACAGAAATCGCCAAGTATATATGCTAAAAACTTAACTAACACATTTTCTATTTCCTTGGGATTGTCTAATAATAGAGGTCGTGCCAATCTGGTATCGTCAACAAATGATTGCATTCTCAACTTCAAGGTTGAAACGTATTCATTCAATTTGTCTTGTGAAGCTGCAGATTCTTTGATTGCCATATCGAAACAAACAGATATCAACTCTTTGAAGTCATAAAATAATGGTGTGTCTATGTTTCTATTTTCACAAGTAACATTTTCTACAATACTCCCCTTATAAGCCTCTATTTCAGAGTTTATTGTTTCAATTGCGGAAGCTAAGATATCTGTATCTACATTTCCGTTTATATACCCTTTTGGATTTAGATATAACTTATTCTTTTCTTGGGCTATTTTCTCAAGCTCACAGCATATATTTGATAAATCAAATTCCACGGAAGCCTCGTCTTTAAGTTTCTGGAAACTATTAAAAACGACCTCAGAATCATCAAATATGGCTTTATTGCTCTTCCAATCCTGTGCCTCTATGTTTATCAGGAATTGCGATAGTTTGTTGAAGTATATATTAGGAATATATCTACCATATTGGGCTGCCGCACGACTCTTAGCCAAACCTAAGGCCCTTTTCAGAACTGGCCCCTGTGTTCCTGATGTAGGTTCAAACAGATAATCCATATCATCATAGTTCATAAACCAATAGGGCACTTTAAGACCTTCGTCATTTATCCAAAAATGATTAACTTTATATTTGTCTCCTAATTTAAAGGAATCCTTATATTCTCCATTTGTGTCGAATATTACAATATGGGCATTTTTCAAGTTCTTTCCATTATACTGATATTTGAAAAGGCTTTGCAGTATAGCTGTCAATGTACATGATTTTCCTGAACCTGTATTGCCCAGTATTGCAACGTGTTTTCCAAACATACGGTCTGGATTTATCTTCACTTGAAAATCAGGAAAAGCAGGAGATGTACCGACAGGCAGATAAAAATCTTCCTTGTAATCAATTCTATCAGTATTCTCTTTTTGGTCAAAAATGATATTCAAATCATTTCGTGTTACATACCACACTGGATTATCTAATACAGGATAGTTGTACACGCCTTGTATATATTTGTTCCCATCAATAGTTCCAACCATTGTTGCAGACAGATAACGGCTTGATTCTGTGAGAAATATTGTACTTGATGATTTCGTCAAATCGGTTTCTTCTCTCGTCATCACACGGTTAACCATTGCCACAATACGTTCTGCGCCAACAGGTATTATGATGTATGAGTTGATACGGGCTACAGGATAAATTTCCTCATATCCGCTTTTGTACAGACTTTTTAGGTCATCATCCAAGCGGACATAAACCGAGAGACTGTCCACTGTGACAATCCTGCCTATATTTCTTTCGTTTGCCATACTAATCCGCTTTTGAAATAAGTGCATTCAACGTATCTGCCACACTATCACTTGATGATGTGTCAAGAAAGTCTGGCATCAACGTATCTGCCAATGTCAAGAAGTCGCCAAGGAAGTCACCCTCCAAAATAATGATTCTTGGGTCATTTAAATCTCGCAACCTTTTAATTTCAGCAGATTTTTGTGACCCATTATAATCAACTATAATAAGGGTAAATGATGGATTAGAAAGTGCCTGATAAATGATATCATTGAAATGCTCATCACAGAATGAGTAACCAACCGTAAAGAGTACTGACTGCGGTTGTGAGGTACAATAGGCGAAATGTCGGAACAATTCTGAATATGGCAGGTCAAGTGTATAGCTTTTCTTTACGGCTGTCGGATAAACTATCAGATTTCCATAGTTGAACCTTTCCTCTCTATCTTTTGCCTTACGTTTGATTAGTTCTATTGGCATCTCTTCAATACCATAAATATTGCTTGAAGAACGCTCATTATCGCTTACCCAACTGATGGAACCATGTAACTTGAAATAGCGAACAACTTTCTCTATACGCTGTACTTTCCCTGCTGTAGTACTTCCTGGATAAAAAACATCATAGTTAAATGTTTCTGGCTTGAAATAACGATGATGAAATCCAGAAAATCCATCTATATATTTGATGCCAAGATTATCAAAAGCATATTCAAACGCCAAGTCATAATTACTCGTAAATATGTTTGCTCGTTGAAGATTCAAAGGTCGTTGCATCAATGATTTTAAGAACTTTTCATGAAAAATATATTTGTCACTTGCAAAAGCATCCTTAAACCCTTTTTCCTCAATACGCGCCAAGTCTCTATGACTTGTTGTACGTTCATGAACATCACATATTTTGAATAAAGAGCCTTTCAAAGAATCAATAAGCTTGCGAACTCGCTCAAATCCCTGTTTGTCATTCTCTGCATCTTTCTGATAAGATATGGCTGTTAGGTAGTTAAGCAACAGCTCAAACATTACGCAAATCTCTCCATAATGCTTCTTTGGCTCATCTTCTTCACCTTCCTTCAATTCCACATTCTTGTAATCACGTATATATGTACCATCATAGATGACATCCCATCCTCTTTCGTCTTTGAACTTATCGTCTTCCTTAGCATTGTTCGTTTCTATCAAAGACTTTTGCAGTTGCGTTGTGTATTTCTTGAAATCTTCTTTCAACTCATCATCGTCCGACTCTTCAATATCCATTTCCGCTTGCTCGGGGATGTTCTGAATGCTTGCTGCGCCTAAATGTATCGAAGAACCTGTGCCAAAAAGAAAGTTTACACTATCCAATTGAAGGTAATTCTTTATCAACTCTCTGACTTTGTTGACTACCTTTTGCTGACCTTCGTCTTTCAACTCATTATTCGGCTCTTCGATATCGGTTAAGCCAGCCCATTGAGGTAAGCGGTCCACGTTACCTATATATACGTGATTGGTTGTGATGTTCATGTCATTTTAATTTAAGGAATTAGATAAACAAATGCCATATAGAAAAGACACCTCTCGTAGTTACAGTCATTTTTTTCTTTTTTCTAAGATTTTTCTCATAGCTTTTGTCATTGCATAAAATAGTAATACCTGTCCATGCTGTGCTGACCAAAAGAATAATTTCCAGTACACAGGACTTGCAGCATAATTGAAGTGTCTAAAAGCTTCCTTATAAATCGGATTATTCAAGAAAATCCTACATTCTTTTATTCTTGATTTAAAATCATTTTTCTTGATAGCATTACCACCAAGAGGTATTATACTGCAACAAATTCTGCTATAATATGCCTTATAGAAAATGTCTGACATTGAATTATTATCCAATAAATCTTTTTGATATGATATCCACCACAGCCATTTACCCATCAAATCTTTTCTATATGGTTTCGTTACAGATTGTACGGTGTTCCTTCTATAATGGTACAACACTTTGTTTAAATAAAATGCAGACTTCGCTTTTATGCAAAATTCAAAGTTAAATTGTAAACATTCTGATGGTAATTTTGGCAAATCTATAAACCTTATATTGTTATCTTTGATTATAGACGTTTTATATAACCTTGCCCAAACTGGCGTAAGTTTATCAAGTTTTGAGGGATTAGCCATTTCCTGATCAACGAGTCCCAGCGTATGTACAGCAATGGCATTCATATAACTTAAATCTGTAAATAAAGTATCACCTTTATATAAATTTCGCTTGGTTGTCCCTGCTGTTGATTCATTATAATTACCACAGATTACTATATCAGAATAATGAATATGTGCTGCATTCCACATATCTTCACACATGGTCATATCTAACCAATCATCTGAGTCTACAAACATACAATACTCACCTTGGCAATGAGCAATACCACAATTTCTTGTTTCTGAGACCCCTTGATTTTGATTATGAAAGATTTTGAATCTTTTGTCTAACGCATATTCATCGCATATCCTACTTGAATGGTCTGTACTACCATCATCTATAACAATAACCTCTATATCGTTCAAGGTCTGTTTTTTTATAGAATCTAAGCAATTTCTCAAATACTTTTCAGTATTATAGACTGGGACTATGATACTTATCTTAGGAACCATAATTTGTACATTCATTATAAATACTTTTGTATTTAGATACACACACCTTTATATCATATTGAGCAGCTCTTTCCCAACAATTTCTTACAGTTTGGTTATAAAACACTTCATCTGATTCTAATTTTAACAAAATATGAGCTAATTCATCTGCATTACCACATTCAAACATCAAGCCGGCACCAGCAACAACTTCTTTTAAGCCATTTACATTGCTTGAAATGAAAGGATTTCCACTTGCCATTCCCTCTATAGAAGAAAGAGAAAGTCCCTCATATTCTGATGACATAACAACAGCATCCGATGTCTTTAAAATTCTCGGAACATCTGAACGAGTATAAAGAAAATGCACACGATCGGAAATGCCTAAAGATTTGGCAAGATTTACACACCTTATTGCATTAGCTTTCTCTGGTATACCTCCTACAAATACAGCATGAAACTTCTTGGGTAGTCGCGCTACAGCTTCGATTACAGTATCTTGACGTTTTGGGTAATCAAAACGTGCAACCATAGTTACCATGAAATCATTCTCAGCCATATTGAAATCTGATTTAGAATATGGTTTAGCATCTCTGTACTTGGAAATATCAACACCATTAGGAATCGCACAAGAATCAAATTTGGGATATATTTTTTTAAACAACTCTAATGGCTTGTCAGCACATGCAATGATCTTATCATAGCAACCATATACAATATTATCTATACATTTCCAAAATTTATTGTTTCTACGTTTATTATTAGTGTTATGTTCTGTTGTGACAATATGCACTTTTGTAAACGAAAGTATTTTTGCAAACGCCACCCAATACTGAGCTGGAAATAAATGAACGTGAACTACATCATACCTACTCTTCAAGTAAGGAATTATATAGAATATAATAAATGGGTTATATACATTACCTATAGGGCGTAAAGTGTGTACAGGCACTCCTACATTTATAACTTTTTCTTTAAGGATATTATTTGGTGATGGCATTAGCTCTAGAATTGATACATCATCACCATTTTTTGTTTGCTCTATAGCCATTTCTACCACCAGACTTTGAGCTCCACCCGTAGATAACTTATTTATAATATGAAGAATTTTCATTGAAACCAAATCTTTATTTTTTTATCAAGAATATTTAAATATGTGTCATCATTGTAATGGCGTTTAAAGACATTATCAACATATATTTTATATTTACTATAGTCGCGTGAAACATTTTCAAAATCAATAATCTGTTGCGCTACTTTTTTGGCATCCAATGGATATTTTGCTTTAATCGTAAACTCATCTAATTGGATGTAACGATTAAAATCGTCCACAGTATTACTGAATATGGGTATCAAATAATTGGATAAGTATGAGTTCATCTTAGTAGGAGTTGCTACTCGATTTACAATATGATTATCTCGCAGAATGAAACCGTACTTATATTTATGCAACTCATCTTGCAATTCATCCATATTTACATATTTTATACTGTAGTTTTTTATATTTCTCACAGCTATTTTCTTCTTAAACTCCTCTTCATTTTTACTTAAAAGCATAATGCTCGCATTTGGATACTCTCGTTCTATCAAAGCGTATACATCCAACATAAAGTCTACTCCCTGCCAAGCGGCTGCATTTCCAGCATACACAAATGTGGGGTTCTTATATTGATTTAAGTTGAAATAAGAAGAAGCTGGCAAATTATAACAAGGCATAATTATTGCATCATCCAATTTACACATATACATTTTTCTGTAGTGCTTACGCATTTCCTCTGAAACGAGGAATATTACATCTGCAAAATGCAATGCAATAAATGATAATACAAAGCGACATATATAGCGATAATAGTTATGTAATGACTTTTCGTTCATTATAGCCTCTTCTGCAGCAACTCCTTGCGACCAAAAGATTGTTTTCGCTTTTCTATTCTTGCATTTTGCTAAAAAAAATGCTTTCGCAGTTATTGTTACTATAATATCTGCATCTACAAGCTCTGTTAAATTCTGTGTCTTGATTAATTCAACATTTCTTTTCATCAAGGCCTTTTCTATTATACCTACATAATAGTTTGTTGCATCATTCAATGATGAACTCTCACAATAATATAAAAATGCTTTACACATATTCATTTTAAAGTTTTTATGAATAACTGTTTTTATCTCCTATAATAAATAGACCATAATCACAACATACACTTTTTGTTAATTGCTTTATTTGGTATTATCCATTGAGAAAAGATTAAGAAATATGTTATGTATAAAAGATTTCTATTAAATAATACCTGGTCTGAAAGCAAAATTCCAATGGAAAAAACAATAAATCCCAAATCGCTTTTATTGATTTTGATTGTACGATAAAAATATATTAGACAAGTAAAGAATCCTACAATACCATAACTAAGAAATGAATAAATAAAAGCATTAGCGTAATTTCCATTCATTTCTTCTCCAAAATCATTTAATACGAAAACCCCATTATATCTCAAAAAATCCGAAAGTTGATTATAACCAACTCCGATCATTATTTGCCCAATATCCATATATTGTATATATTCAAGAGGCCCCAATAATCTCATACTATTAGAATCAGCATTATTAATCTTCTCAATATTATCCAACAATACATCAGGGAAATAAATATTTATTAAAGCAATAGCTAAAATACCACCTAACATAAATATAAACTTGTATTTTTTTGCAGCATTACTTTTCTGCATATAAATAATCGTTAGTACAAAAAACAATATAAAGCCAGTGGAAGAACCCGAAGAAATAATGCCGATACCACATAATAATGTAATTATATATTTTTTTTCATACAGAGACATATAATATATTGGAAGCAGATAAATAGCTAAATGAGCCGGCTCTGTAAAGAAAGAGGAAACTCTGTTTACAGCAAATGTTTCCAAATCTCTATTAACTATCAATCCTGGTATGAACACATCTACAGGAAACGATCCAGTAATCAAAAATAGAACTCTTTGATATATACAAATAGAAGCAGCTATCCCTCCAAAGATATACAGGTACTTTTTTAGTAGATACACATTGCTGTTTCCAATAAAAACTATAAGTGCAATAAAGAATAAAACAATAGCAAAGAGATTATGAAAAAATAGAGTTATATCAAAAAAAGAATTGCTTACATTGTTGTATACTGCACCTAAAAATCCTATAACCATAATACCAACAAACCAGGCAATCTCATTTTTACGTATCTTTAGAACTTGTTTTTTTAATACAACACTAATATTTAAAACAAATAGCAAAACTACCAATACCCAATTTAGTTGTAATCCATTGGGAAGCGCATAAATGGACAAAAAAGGAATCGTTGCTAAATACAATGCGTTTAATTTTTTTACACTCATCTTTTTGCTTTTTGGGTTATGGAAATAAATATTTGAATAAGCATTTTTTTCTCACTTTTTGATAAAGAAAAAAAGAAAATGAGCACAAAAGACAGCAATATTGAAATTATCATATAAAAAAGCAAGAGAAGCAATCCTTCACCTTTGGGTACTTGCTTAAATAAGAAGTCTACAAAAAAGAATATTACAAGACCTATAACAGAAGGATTTATAACGCGTTTTATATACAATGCTATGTTTAAATCGTTAAGTTTTTTTGCAACAAACAGAACAGCAACATAGTCTATAACCCTAATTAAAGAAAATATAAGAAAAGCATAATACAAATATCCCCCAAACCTCAAAACTATATAAACAATAGGTATAGTTAACAACAAACAACTTGCATCTACTACTTGATACACAGCCATTTTATTATAAGCTTTAAACGACAAGTCTAATGGTTTACTAAAACTCATCACTATAGTATATATAACAATAGCTTTAACAAACTCAACAGTATATTCAGGAACTATGCCAAGCCAAATTCTTAATATATCATCTGCAAAAATGTATATAGGGAGGCCTGTAAGCATCATAACATAGAACATAGTCCTTGATTGTATAAAAATATAATTCCAAAATTGTTTTTTTTCAGTATTTGCAGCTTTCTGTGTAATAAATGGCTGTGAAGCAACTAATATGTTATTTGATAGAGTCATAATAGCCGTGCGAATTTGATACGCCAATCCTCTTGCTGCATTGGCAACGACCCCACCAAACAGATTAAGTATTAGGTTTGTACCCTCTTCTATTAAAGAATAAGCAATACAACCAAAAAAATTCCAACCAGCAAAAGATGTTAGTTCATTAAAAGTTTTTCGATCCCAATATTTCTTCTTTTTACACTCAGGAAAACGTTTTGTATAAACTATTGATATAAATCGTATTAATAACGAAACACATAGAATCAGAACTCCATAACTTCGAATATATTCAAAAGGAAGTAGAGGCAACAAAAAAATTATTGCTAAACGCAATGTTACATCTGTGATAGATTGAATTGCGTAAAAATTCATTCGTTCATTTGCTATTATGACTGCATCGTATGGTATAGTACATATAGTAACCATTGTTGCTACCACAGAACAATGAAATACGAACAAAGCAGTATCGATACTATTATAGGATATAACAAGATGATTACATATATACCAATATCCAAAACATTCCGCCACAAGTGCAAACAGTATAGCTATTCCTATATGTATGACAACACTCATATTGAATATATCCTGCACACGTTGTTCATTTCCTTTCCCCCTTTCAAAATTAAGAAATCTTTGTACCGCTGCAGCAAGAACTCCCTTTAAGGAAGAGAACATAGCTATAATTCCACCTACTACACCATATAGTCCAAAATCATCAACACCAAGGGTCTTTAATAGGACCCTTGATGAGAAAATAGATAATACCATAACTATTAAACTTCTAAAATATAGCAACATGGTATTTTGGGCAATTCTCTTTTTTCCAGACATCAATGATTATTTTTGTTATTGTTTTATTATCCTCCTTTATATATGTATCTTGTATATACCAAGTATTCCTACTCTTTTAATATAGAATGTCTACAATACGCTCACATGCCTTACCATCACCATAGGGATTTACAGCCTTTGACATCTTATTGTATGCTTCTTTATCATCGAGTAATGTGCTGACCTCATTCATAATCTTGTTATAGTCAGTACCTACAAGATGAACGGTTCCACTTGTCAAAGCTTCAGGGCGTTCTGTTGTATCACGCATCACAAGTACAGGTTTGCCAAGACCAGGAGCCTCTTCCTGTATACCACCTGAGTCAGTAAGTACTATTGTAGATTTCTCCATCAAATAGACGAATTCAAGATACTGCAATGGTTCAATGAAGAACATATTACCCAAATTGCTCAAATTTTCACCAAAAACCTCATGAATAGGCTTGCGAACATTCGGATTTAAGTGCATAGGATAAACAAAATCTACATTTGGATATTTATTTTTCAAATCACGAATGGCTGTCACCATATGAATAAAACCTTCACCAAAATTTTCTCGACGATGACCTGTGATAAGAACAAGTTCCTTTCCACATTCAAGTCTTTTTATGTCATATCCTGCCGTTGCCAATATCTGCGCCTGTTCTGCAGCAAGAGTCTTGTCATTTTTCAGTTTCTCTACGACCATGTGGAGTGCATCAATCACTGTATTGCCAGTGACATAGATATTACCATGAGCCTTTTCTTCCAAAAGGTTCTTCTCTGCCAACGGTGTCGGTGAGAAGTTATAGGTTGCTATACGTCCTGTTATCTGGCGGTTCATTTCCTCTGGCCATGGAGAGTATATATTATGTGTGCGTAGTCCAGCTTCCACATGTCCCACTGGTATCTGCTGATAGAAAGCGGCAAGAGCGGCAGCAGTAGACGTTGTTGTATCACCATGTACCAATACCACATCAGGCTTACATTCCTTGAAAACATCACGCATACCTGTAAGCACACGAGCCGTAACATCCGTCAAGTCTTGTCCTTGCTTCATAATATTTAAGTCAAAATCTGGCTTCACATCAAATATTGTCAACACTTGGTCAAGCATCTCTCTATGTTGACCTGTCACACACACAATGGTTTTAAATTCACCTGGATGTTTCTGAAACTCTTTTACCAAGGGGCACATCTTGATTGCCTCTGGGCGAGTTCCGAAAACGAGCATTATTGTTTTCATCCTAACTATTTTATGAATTATTATAATTGTACAAACTGATGTGGAAGCAGTGATTTTGATATGTACAACGTTCCGTTATCATCTATTGTCAGTGCTGTTTTCTGCACCAAATAACCAATAATCTTTTCTGCACGACCGATTGATAAATCAGAGAATTTTTCTTTAGTAATAATATCCATCAATTCTTGATATGTAGGATTGATACGATTATCAGGAATCTCATTTCTTTTTGCGTCCATGACCTTAGTTTCCACGTTTTTGGGCGCTATAATATTCATAATAAAGTCAATAATAACACCATTTATCACCTGATCTACCAAATTTTCTGCACACCCATGATTTTTTGCTATATTGTTGAGAACCGCTATAGAACAGTTACATGGTGTTGCATACATAAACCGTTCAACAGAGTCAAAATAGAGAGAAGAATTCTTTTTATTCATAACATTAATTTTATTTTGTTCCGTAATACTTTGCGTACCACTCTGCAAAGCGTCGCAATCCTTCACGCAGACTGGTGTTGGGTTTGAAACCGAAGTCCTGCTCCAATGGTGTCGTATCTGCGTATGTCACTGGCACATCGCCTGGCTGCATGGGTACGAGTTCTTTGTGAGCCTCGAAATCATAATCCTTTGGCAGGACTCCTGCACGGACTAGTTCTTCTTGGAGGATGGTTACGAAATCAAGGAGATTTTCTGGAGAGTTGTTGCCTATGTTGTATACCTTATATGGTGGTATAGGTAAGCCGTCTTCTCCATTCTGCTTTTCGGGAGCGTGCTGCATAATGCGGACTACTCCTTCTACTATATCGTCAACGTAAGTGAAGTCGCGCTTGCAGTTGCCGTAGTTGAAGATTTTAATGGTTTCACCCTTTACGAGTTTGTTGGTAAAGCCGAAGTATGCCATATCGGGACGACCTGCAGGACCATAGACAGTAAAGAAGCGAAGGCCTGTAGAAGGTATGTTGTAAAGTTTGCTGTAGGCATGAGCCATTAACTCGTTGCTCTTCTTTGTGGCTGCATAGAGTGATACAGGGTTGTCTACTTTATCATCGGTTGAATATGGTACTTTCTTGTTGGAGCCATACACTGATGATGAACTTGCGTAGACAAGGTGCTCCAC
>CAKQDQ010000015.1 GCA_934229335.1 uncultured Prevotella sp. | reverse complement strand
TCCATCACAGCACCGAAGGCACTCTCTATCTCCGACGGGTTTACGTCAGCCAAGAATCCCAACCTACCAATATTAACTCCAATGATAGGCATCATTTTCTTACCTACCCTTGCCGCTGTTTTTAGCAAAGTACCGTCACCACCCATTGACACGGCAAAGTCAGCTTCGAAGTCATCCCCCTCGAAGACTCTCGTTACATCGACATCGAGATGCTGCCCCTCCACAAGAAACTGCCAGAAAGGTTTGTCTATAAGAATCTCCGCCTCCCTCTGTCGCAGAAAAGCAATAATTTTACACACTGCCTGTGACTTCTTAGCCTGATACTGATTACCAAAGAACGCGAAGCGCAATATCTCTTTTTTCATGTATTGTTAACGTTTTATATACCGAGAGCATTTGCCAAATGACAAATGAATTATTGTTTTATCATGCAAATTTACATTTTTTTCGTCAAACAGGCAAACAAAAGTTTAAGATTTTAAGTCACAACATTCAAAACGTCTGAACTATACCCAGCATAATATTGACTTCACCACACTTTCACCAGCAACAACCACAATCCACAAAATGTTAAAATCACACATTGATAAAAAAAATCACAATTAATTCTTGCTTGTTCCGATAAATTATATTAAATTTGCAGCATACTCTTTCGTCTGTATATCTATTTTGATTCTATCAACACTGATTAACAGACAACCTATGCCGAGCTAAAAAGTAGATGTATACCCAAACATTCTCAGCTATTAGCAAACTATATAGGTGATAAGAGATTATGACATATTAGAAGGCGTTTATCTGACGCTGTGTTTGAGACGAGTCGAATCTTGCAAATTCATAATTGTTGTCTCGAATATGGTCAACGGAAGATGTCCCAGGGTGTGATTACACCAAATCTCGTAGAGGAATTACAAGCACAGATTGTACCCATTTGAGTGCAACCAAGGGTGTTATACCGTTATCTCTACGATATTGGTTATTTATATCAGCGTGGGCTCTAACGTTGTCTGTTCGACAACAATGGGCAATGCGAGAGCCTTGACTCGTGGAATGGACAACTGGACGATTCCACGCTTTTTTGTGTCTATACATTAACAGTGGGCTTAACCCAAGACATAAAAACGATATGAACGCATTGGTTAATGCGCATACCCGACTAGATACTAATCTATCTCCTCACGCAGAACTTACCTACTGCGACCTCCCCAAAGCTATACATTCACAAACTGGGGCGTCCTCAGAATATGTGCCTAAAGAAGAACACCATTGGTTCGTATTTAGAATAACTTACAACAGAACCGTAAAGGCTCACACTATTATATCCAATGCCAATGTGCAGTCGTATATGCCTATGCACTATGTGGTAAAGAAAGAGATTGGGAAGAAGAAGCGAATTATGCAGCCTCTTCTTCCCAATCTCTTTTTTGTATATACCACAAGGGAAAAGGCAGACCTTATTGTCAAGAGGAAAGGCGACGACATTTCTATTATAAAGTATTATCTTGACAAGACAAAGCCCAGAGAAGCCAACGGCAAGCATCCACCTCTTACCATTTCTTTTGATGCCATGCAGAATTTTATCAAAGCGACGAGCACCAACAATGAGCACGTGCGTATCGTTTCCACGGAACAGTGTCATTATAAAAGTGGGGATATTGTCAAGGTGATTGGCGGCGAATTTGAAGGTGTTACGGGGAGAGTAGCTCGTATCGCTGGGCAACAGCGTGTCGTAGTGGAGATTTCGGGGCTATGTATGGTTGCTACCGCATATATACCAACAAACCTTCTAAAGGTTTTGAAATAACGCCGAAAGGCATATTGTTTAATTTTTTTAATTCTATCAGTTATGAAAAAGAATGAAAAGAACGAAGAGCTCCAGTCAAGAAGAGAGTTCTTCAAGAAAGCAGCTAAGGGTGCGTTGCCTATCTTAGCTTTTACAGTTTTAGGGTCTACCTTTTTAGCTTCATGTGGAGACGATGACGAAAAAGGTTGCAGTTCTAAATGTACTGGTGGCTGTAAGTCTACATGCTCAGGAGACTGTGATGGTGGTTGTAGCAATAATTGTGATGGCCTTTGTGGTGGAGATTGTTGGTCTTACTGTGAGTCAAAATACAAGAGCTAAACTAACATAAGAGGGTATATGAATTATTTATATTCCCTCTTTAGACTTTGTGTAGTGGTAAAAGTATCAATAGAAACAACAATGCTTGTATTTCGTTAACTATCGGAATATTATGTACCATCAATGAAAGTATTATAAATAGTCTCCTTATCGGTAGTTTGCTACAAACATAAGATGATACATTTATCACTTCACAGAGTCAGTAAATAAAACTATCAAAATGAAAAAATCCATTACATTTATTGTTACTAAAGATTGTCAGTTGGCTTGTAAATATTGTTATTTAGTTGGAAAGAATAATAAAGAACGAATGACATGGCAAATTGCGAAACAAGCTATAGACTACATTCTAAGTCATGAAGATGAATTCCAAGATGAAGGTGTCATATGGGATTTTATCGGAGGAGAACCGTTCCTTGAAATTGACTTGATAGATGAAATTTGTGATTACATTAAGAAAGAAATGTATATTCGCAACCATCACTGGTTTAATGATTATATTTTCTCATTTACCACCAATGGGCTAAACTATAGTAGCGAAAAACTTCAAAGATACATAGCCAAGAACAAAGATCATCTTAGCATAACAATAACAATTGACGGAACAGAAAGAAAGCACGATCTTAATAGAATATATAAAGGAAGTGGCAAAGGTTCATATAAGGACGTAGTAAAAAACATTCCGCTTTGGTTGAAACAATTTCCTACTGTTGGAACAAAGATAACAATTAGTAGTGCAGATATTCCATACATATATGAGAGTGTTATGCATGTGTACGAACTTGGAATACATGATGTTCATATCAATTGTGTATTCGAAGATGTGTTTAAGGAAGGTGACGATAAACTATTTGAAGAGCAACTAGAACTTCTTGCAGATGAGATTATCGATAAGAATTATTACAAAAGCTATACATGTTCTTTCTTTGATGAGAGCATCGGAAAGCCTTTAGATCCTATTAAGCGAAACAACAACTGGTGTGGTGCAGGAAGAATGTTATCAATTGATGCTAGTGGCAACTTTTATCCTTGCACCCGATTTGCACAATATTCCCTGCGTGATAAAAAAGCATGGATTATCGGTAATGTTTTTACAGGAATAGATCAAAATAAACTTCGTCCTTTCTTACTACTTGACCGTTGTACTCAAAGCCCCCAAAAATGCATTGACTGTGAAGTGGCAAGTGGTTGTGCGTGGTGCCAAGGAGAAAATTACGATACCGCAGAAATTCCTACCATTTATCAACGTGCAACCGCTATATGCAAAATGCACAAAGCTCAGGTTCGAGTAAATAATTACTATTGGAATAAATTATATCGCAAATTAGAGATAGAAGGTACGCGTGACGAATTTGAAAATAATCGTCCAATTATTAATCAAGAAAAGTGCTAATGCTATGTTACAATATCTAATTATATTATTGGATGACAGTAGTGTATCTTACTGTCACTATGATTCCATATATACGAATCCACGAATAATTGATATATCCGATTTAAAAGCAGGAATAAAATTTGCAATGAAACAGAATCTGATGATTCAGTTCGTTTATCCCAATTATGATATACCTTCCAAATATAAAGACGTAATAGAAACGATAGATCACTCAAAGATAATTCCATCTTCATCGCCATTAGTTAACAATGCAGATGTAATAGTTTTTAATAATTGGCGAGAGTTTGTAGAATATAATGTAGACGCGACTTCAACTTGTGTGCTACGTATCTGTAAAAAAGATTTCTTCGCACAAGTGGTGCGTCTAAAAAATTATATAGATAAGCTATTACGATTAAATATTGTAATAACCGATACTCAAACTTTTTCTGAAAGTGATATACATCTTTATCAAGATGTAATTAGACAACTCAGAGAAGAGGTTGAAAAATTGTTCAAAGTAGGAAAATCGCCACAGTTGAACATTATCACAGACCGTATTGCTCTAACAAAGATGAACAATTGCAACGCTGGGGATAATAATATAACATTAGCACCTGATGGAAAATTTTATGTATGTCCAGCTTTCTATTATGACAAAGAGGATAAGGAGTCTTTTTGTATCGGCAGTTTACAAGATGGGCTAAAAATAAAAGCTCCTAATTTATATAAACTATCATATGCTCCATTATGTCGTAATTGTGATGCATATCAATGCAAGCGGTGTGTGTGGATTAACAGAAAAATGACATATGATATTACCACTCCAAGTCATGAACAATGTGTAATGGCTCATATAGAAAGAAACGGAAGTCGTGAACTCCTTGAAAATGTACGTAAAAGTAAGGATTTTTATCCTGAACAGGTTATAAGTGAACTTAATTATCTCGATCCTTATGATGTTAGGGTAGATTGGCATAAAATATAAAGCAATGAAAAAGAAAAAAGTAGGTATAGTCACACAAGAAGAACGTGACGAAATACAAAAGTTGTTTAAACGACATTCTGGTTTATCAGATCTTGCAAAAATCATATCAGCTGATAATAGAGATTTATATGAAAAAATTGTAAATGATTTGGGTGAGACTAATACATTATTTCAAAATTGGTGGAACACAAAAGGTGAAAAATACAATTGGGAGTCCGCTGAGAAAGGTAGATGGCAAATAAACTTTGAAACATGTGAAATCTATTTAGTTACTCCATAATAAATATATGTATACACAATTTTTATTTATTGGCACAACAGAGCTGCTTCTTATTGGTGGTATTGCTCTTCTGCTATTTGGCGGAAAAAAATTACCTGAAATGATGCATGGACTTGGTCAAGGCGTAAGAGAATTTAAGAAAGGAGTAAAGGATATAAAATCTGAAATAGAATCAGATGAAAATTCCTCAACAAAAATGAAAAATCAAGCAGGAAGTAATCTATATTGTAGTGAAACAAATGAAGAATGCAAAGAATGAGAAACTGACATTTGGCGGACACCTCGAGGTTCTCCGTCAAATGTTATTCCGCATATTAGGAATTACAGGTATTTTTGCTTCTATCATATTTTTTTCTAAGGACTTAACATGGAAAATTCTACTTGCTCCAAGCGAGTCAGATTTCTGTACTTATAAATGGGTCGAAAATACAATTAGATTTATAGGATTCAATAATTTCCATTTTGAAAAATTCTATGTTGAACTTATTGCAACGAATCTTTCATCACAATTTATGACTCACATTACTACAGCTGTTTATTTAGGATTATTAGCAGCTTCTCCTTTTATATTATTCGAACTATTTCGATTTATTTCACCTGCCTTATATGAGAATGAAAAAAAATATTCAGTTCAAGTTGCGGGATTCATATACTTGTTTTTCATTTTGGGAGTTTTAATGACATATTATATCTTATTTCCTATTTCTTTTAGATTCTTAGGGACATACAGTATTTCAAACCGTATTCATAGTACTATAACACTTGACAGTTATATTGAAACATTCACCACACTGACACTCGTAATGGGATTAGTTTTCCAACTTCCAATAATAGCTTTTTCATTAGCCAAAATGAAATTTATATCTTATGAACTTTTATCAAAATACAGGCGTCACGCATTTTTGTTAATAATGCTTCTCGCTGCAATTATTACACCACCAGATATAATGACTTTGCTTCTTGTTACGATTCCATTATATTTACTTTACGAGATTAGTATAAAAGTTGTAAAAAACATCGAAAAATAACATGGGAACGTTTAGAAATTACTTGGTTTATGCATTTTTATTCTTTGTGCTATGCTCTTGCAACAGGTCAAATAGCAATAGTAACAATACAAAAACACCTATACATACTTATGATTGTAAATATTTAGAAGTCGTAAAAAATGCTAATAAGGATAGTACCATAATCTATTCAAATGAAGGTCATACCATTATGTACACAACGGATTCCATTGGCGACTATGTCATCTATTATGCTAAGTACGAAGTAAATGGAAGTAGTAGATTCGATATGATTAGAGACAAAATTGTGAGAATTGAGTTAGATCCTGACTTACAACACATTAACAGCATTATATCTATTCACGGAAGTGCATTCTGTCTTACAAAAAGTAAGGATCAACTTATCTATTGTTTTGATGAGCAAATGAATCCTTTTAGAATAAAAAATATAGTTATAGAATCCAATGAAGACAAAAAAAATAGAGACAGGAAAAAAGACACCGTTGTTCAACTAATTGTTGAACAATTAAACAACGCTCTATATATTGCGACATCTATGAATAACAACAATATCAACGGCTGGGCATATATTCAGACCGCGCTTGAATCTGTGAAACAAATACGAGGAAGTGACTTTATTGAACAGAAGGAAATTTTAAATCCTAAAACCAAGCTATATAAGATAAAGTTTACGCAAGCTGGGCATAAACTTAATAGTCTCTATTTTGTCTTACACAAGATAAAGACTGACATGGACTCAACCAATTATTGAATTTCTCTATCGAATCGTAGCATAAAAATTACAATTCGGTAATAAAACTTAGGATTCAAATTTTAATTCTACGACAAGAAAATAACTCCTGCTAAGCAGCATCCTCGGCGTGCTTGGCAGGAGTTATTATTTATCTTAAATTATTTTGTTTCAACCATTTTTTTCCGCTGTCTGTCAAACAGAACAGTAAAAACAGGATACATGGTACCCCAAAAAACAAAAAGGCTAAATATACTCCCATAATTTAACTATCTCCTTATTTAATTATTATTTGTACTATTATCTTTATCTTCCTTATCCCTGTCTTTTTTGTTTGTCAATATCAAACCAACAATAAGGCACAGTATAGAAAGTAAGAGTCCTACTATATAAACAAAGATCTTGTTATCCAAGTCCTTGAACATTGATGCTATTACAACACCTGTCAAGATATATTTAGATACATCTAAGAAATATGCACCTAATTTCTCTATCCACATAATCTTTCTATTTTGAATTATCTGGAGCAAAGTTAAGCATAATAAATGAAAAAAACAAGTTTTTTAACGATTTTAGCCTTCTTATATAAAAAATGTTTTGTACTTTTGCAATGCGGAAACGCACCTTATATAATTATAATAACTAATAAAAGACATATTGATTATGGCAAAAGTATATGAATTTATAGCCAATGGCTCTGAGGAGATTGAGGCTCTTACTGTTATTGATGTATTGCGTCGCGGTGGCGTTGACGCCAAAACCGTAAGCATCACGGGTAGCGAATACGTGGAGTGTTCTCACGGTGTGACGATTAAGTGCGACACTACAATAGAGGCGGCTGACCTTAGCGATGCCGACTTTCTGCTCCTTCCTGGTGGTCTGCCCGGAGCTACTAACCTGTTAGAGCATGAGGGTGTGAGAGAGGCTATTATGCGTCAGGCTACCGACGGCAAGAAGGTCGGTGCTATATGTGCCGCTCCTATGGTGCTCGGCGACCTCGGACTGCTGCGCGGCAAGAAGGCTACCTGCTACCCTGGCTTTGAGAAATACATGGACGGAGCAGAGTACACCGCTGACATCTTCACCGTTGACGGCAACATCATAACGGGATGCGGTCCTGCCGCCACACTGCCTTACTCTTTCGCTATCCTTGAGATGCTGACCGACCACGACACGGCTGAAGGACTGAAGGAGGGCATGATGTTCAACAAACTCATGAAGAAGTAACACTTACCACGCATGGATTACGTCATAATTGTTGCTGGTGGCAAGGGGCTACGCATGGGGGGCGATATACCCAAACAGTTTCTTCCTGTCGGGGGCAAACCTGTTCTGATGCGCACCTTAGAGCGTTTCAGAGAGTATTCACCTACCCTTAGCATCATACTCGTATTGCCTAAGGCGCAACAGAACTACTGGAAGGAGCTATGCAAGGAATACTCTTTCACCGTTGAGCACACCATCGCCAACGGTGGTGAGACGCGTTTCCACTCCGTACAGAACGGCTTGGCGATGATACCTGACAGCGAACAGGGCATCGTTGGCGTACACGATGGGGTGCGACCTTTCGTGAGCACGGAGGTGATACGTCGTTGTTACGACACGGCACGCACGGCTAAGGCGGTGATTCCCGTTACACCTGTGGTGGAGACGCTACGTTACGTTGGTGACAATGGCACCGACCACAACGTGCTGCGCAGCGACTATCGCTTGGTGCAGACTCCGCAGACGTTCGACATTCAACTGCTGAAGGTGGCGAACCGGCAGGAGTATTCTGAGGCGTTCACTGACGATGCGTCGGTGGTTGAGGGAATCGGAGCTAAGGTGACAATGGTTGATGGCAACCGTGAGAACATCAAAATAACGACTCCCTTCGACCTGAAAATAGCGGAGGTGCTGATAGGCTGAAGAGATGCTGAAAAGTGTCGCAACGCTATCACTATCTAATCGCAACGCTATCACTATCTAATCGCAATGAGATATCTATCTAATCGCAATGCAATTAGATAGTGATTACGGAGCAACATCTTTTACTGGAGTTTTAGAGTTAGACTGCGACGGGCTGAAAGCCCAACAAGCGCATAGCCCAGGGCAAGCGTAGCGACACTCTGGGTACGAATAACGAACAACATATCATCAACGCCTTGAAAAGGCAAAAGCGTAAAAAATATGGCACTGCCATTGAGCAAAATGCTACATATATATGATTAATGCTTTTGCACTTTCAGTGCGTACCATTGATAACACGACAACACCCAAGGTGTCGCTCCGCTTGCCCTGGGCTATGCGCTTGTTGGACTTTCAGCCCACTTTGAACAAAACTCGAAACACAAGTTTTTTACAAAACCCAACAGACTTTTATAACCTTTATGGCAAGCATACTTGAGCAAGACATAAAATACGTCCCTGGCGTTGGACCGCAGAGGCAACAGATACTCTCGAAAGAGTTAGGTATCAACACCGTCGGCGACTTATTAGAGTATTTCCCATACAAGTATGTTGACCGCAGCAAGGTGTATCGCATCAGCGAACTGACATCGGATATGCCCTTTGTGCAAATAAAGGGTAGGATTCTCTCATACGAGATGTTCGACATGGGCATAAAGAAAAAACGTCTCGTGGGGCATTTCTCTGACGGCACTGGGGTGCTTGACCTTGTGTGGTTCAGTTCGGTGCAGTACATAACAAAAAACTTTAAGGTGGGTCAGGAATACGTAGTCTTCGGCAAACCTACCGTCTTCAACCATCGCATACAGATTTCTCACCCTGAGATGGACGATGCCTCTACGCTCAACCTCAACGATATGGGTATGCAACCATACTACATCACCAGCGAGCGTATGAAGAAAGCGGGGGTCACTTCGCGCACTATGGAGCGCATTACGAAGGGACTCGTCAGCAAGATGCCTGAGCTGCCAGAGACGCTGCCTGACTTCATCACCACCCCACTACACCTCGTTAGTCGCGACCAAGCCATACGTATGGTTCACTATCCGCACAGCCAGTACGAGATGCAGCACGCAAGGGAGAGACTGAAGTTTGAAGAACTGTTCTACGTGCAGCTCAACATTCTACGCTATGCAGCCAACAACCGACGCAAATACCGTGGCTATCGACTGCCGAAAGTGGGCAAGGCTTTCCTCGATTTCTACAACACCAACCTGAAGTTTGAACTGACTGGGGCGCAGAAGCGTGTGATGCACGAGATAAAACGCGACATGAACACGGGGCAACAGATGAACCGTCTGGTGCAGGGTGACGTAGGTTCGGGCAAGACGCTCGTAGCACTCATGGCGATGCTACTTGCCGTTGACAATGGTTTTCAGGCTGTCATGATGGCACCTACGGAGATTCTTGCCGAGCAACATCTCGCTACTATCAAGGAGTTTCTGGAAGGGTTAGACATTCGCGTGGAGCTGCTTACGGGCATAGTGAAGGGCAAACGACGCAAGGAGGTACTTGCGGGATTGACCTCTGGCGATGTGAAGATTCTTGTAGGCACCCACGCCGTTATTGAGGAGACGGTGCAGTTTCATAACCTCGGACTGGCAGTCATTGACGAGCAACACCGTTTTGGCGTAGCGCAAAGGGCAAAGCTATGGGCGAAAAATACTAATCCGCCACACATCCTCGTGATGACGGCAACACCAATACCGCGCACCCTCGCAATGACCATTTACGGTGACCTCGACGTTAGCGTCATCGACGAGTTGCCACCTGGCAGAAAACCAATACAGACAATACACAAATACGACAACCAGAAAAACTCGCTCTACAAAGGTATCAGAAGCGAGGTGGCGAAAGGAAGGCAGGTGTACATTGTGTACCCTCTGATATCAGAGAGCGAGAAGATGGACCTGCAGAATCTGGAAGATGGTTACAAGCAGATGCAGGAGGCGTTTCCTGACTTTAAGCTCAGTAAGGTACACGGCAAGATGAAGCCTGCCGAGAAGGAGGAGGAGATGCAACGCTTTGCGAATGGGGAGACACAGATGCTCGTTGCCACTACGGTGATAGAGGTAGGCGTGAATGTTCCTAACGCCAGCGTGATGGTAATAATGGAGGCACAACGCTTCGGACTGTCGCAGCTGCACCAGTTGCGCGGACGGGTAGGCAGAGGTGCCGACCAGTCTTACTGCATATTGGTGAGCGGCTACGAACTGAGTGCGGAGACAAGAAAGAGACTCGACATCATGTGTGAGACGAACGACGGCTTCCGTATAGCCGAGGCAGACCTGAAACTGCGCGGACCTGGCGACTTGGAGGGCACACAGCAGAGCGGAATGGCATTCGACCTCAAGATTGCTGACATTGCACGCGATGGACAATTAGTGCAGCTTGCGCGTGACGAGGCACAGAAGATTATTGACGCTGACCCAGAATGTAACGCGCCACAGTATGCCATGCTGTGGGAGAGATTGAAGCAACTACGCAAGGATAACGTGGACTGGGCAGCGATAAGTTAATGCATAATTGACAATTAATAATTAAGCGAGTGTTCAAAAGTATTTTTATATTTAATATAGGCTATTTGGATGCAGATGTTTTCTCTGTTTGAGGGAACAATGTAATCATTGTGACTGAAAACAGAGGAAGCAGATGCGCCAAAGAGACTGTATTAAATATAATTTCAGAAATAAAAATGTTCACTTACTGATATATATAAATAATTTTGAATACTTACTTAATAATGCATAATTAATAATCAAGCTTCGCACACACGATGTTACAATTACGAATTACACATCATACATTATTAATTATTAATTAACTCTTGCTCGTTTCGGATTTTCTTTGTAACTTAGCACCATAATATACACGAACAAAACAGAATGAAGGAATTTGTAATATCAGAAGTAAAAATAGAGACAGCGGTACTCGTGGGACTTATCACACCACAACAAAACGAGGCGAAGACCAATGAATACCTCGACGAGCTGGAGTTTTTAGCGGATACGGCTGGAGCTGTAACCGTTAAGAGATTCACACAGAGGGTTAATGGGCCAAGCAGCGTGACGTATGTGGGAAAGGGTAAGCTGGAAGAGATTGCCGCATACATTAAGGACTGTGAGGAGAGAGCTGACAATGAGGAGATTCATCCTGACGGAACACCATGGCAACCCATCGGTATGGTGATATTCGATGACGAGCTTTCGGCTAAGCAGATACGCAACATTGAGGCAGAACTGAAGGTGAAGATTCTTGACCGAACAAGTCTTATTCTCGACATCTTTGCCATGCGCGCCCAGACTGCTAACGCTAAGACGCAGGTAGAACTGGCACAGTACCGATATATGCTGCCACGTCTGCAACGACTATGGACGCACCTCGAACGTCAGGGCGGTGGCTCTGGTAGCGGTGGCGGTAAAGGCTCGGTGGGTCTTCGTGGTCCTGGTGAAACGCAGTTGGAGATGGACCGTCGTATCATTCTCGGCAGAATGTCACTGCTAAAGGAACGACTGGCAGAGATTGACAAGCAGAAGACAACGCAACGTAAGAACCGCGGCAGACTGATTCGTGTGGCTCTCGTGGGTTATACCAACGTAGGTAAGTCTACTATTATGAATCTTCTCGCCAAGAGTGAGGTGTTCGCAGAAAACAAACTCTTCGCTACTCTCGACACTACGGTTCGTAAGGTGGTTATTGAGAACCTGCCTTTCCTGCTTGCCGACACGGTAGGATTTATACGTAAACTGCCTACTGACCTTGTGGACTCTTTCAAGTCTACGCTTGATGAAACGCGAGAGGCTGACTTGTTGCTACACGTTGTCGACATATCACACCCCGACTTTGAGGAGCAAATCAATGTGGTACAGAAGACTCTTGCCGACCTTGGCTGCGCTGACAAACCGTCTATGATTGTATTCAACAAGATTGACGCATACAAATGGGACGAGAAAGAGGAGGACGACCTTACGCCTGTCAAGAAGAATGAGGTGTCACTGGAGGAGCTAAAACGCACATGGATGGCGAAACTACAGGGCGATTGCCTCTTTATATCTGCAAGGGAAAAGCAAAATATTGACGAGTTTCGAGACACTATATATAAAAAGGTACGCGAGATGCACGTGCAAAAATATCCCTACAACGATTTTCTTTGGACTATGCCAGAGGAAGAATAAGGGACATCAGAAGCTACTTAACAACCAAACCACAAAACAACAGAAATACCACTATGGCTTACAGAAACCTTACTATCGACGAGATTACCGAACTAAGAGACAACGGTTGCCGCTGCGGAGACTGGCAACTGATATGGGTTGACAACGACTTCACTACGGACAACATATTTAATGTGCGCTTTGAAGGAGAGATACGCATAGGCTGTAATGTGCGTATGGAAAACGTAGGTATAGTACGTACCTCTGACGGAGCTACCTATGGTGAGAACAATCTCATCAGCGTGAAAAACGAAGCTGGCGACGGTAACGTGATTCTTTTTAGCAGACTGACATCGCAGTTGGCTGCACTGATGATGCAGGCTCAGGACAATAAACCGCTGTTTGACACGCTGCGCAAGATTGTTGCCGACTATACCGAGGCGCATAAGGCGCAATGTACCACCATTGGCAACAACGTCTCTATAACGGAATGTCGTGAGCTTACCAACGTGGTAGTTGGAGATGACTGTGAGCTATGTGGCGCATCACGCCTCATCGACTGTACCTTAGCACCATCTCCTGAGGCTTCTATATACATTGGAGACGACGTTATTATGGAGAATGTAGTGGCGCAAGCTGGCGCGACTATTGTCGATGGCGCTCGCATCTACGACACTCTCGTTGGCGAAGCGTGCCACATCGGACGTGGCTTTACGTCTGAGAACTCGCTTTTCTTCGCCAACTCGCACATGGATAACGGCGAGAGCTGCGCTGCATTCTGCGGACCTTTCAGCGTTAGTCACCACAAAGCGTCACTTTTGATAGGAGGAGAATACTCGTTCTATAACGCTGGTTCCGCCACCAACTTCTCTAACCACGCATACAAGATGGGCCCTATCCACTACGGAACTATGCAACGGGGCGCGAAGACCGCAAGCGGGGCGCACATTCTTTGGCCTGCAACAATAGGAGCGTTTTCCATGGCTATGGGCAAAATTCAGTCGCACCCTCACACTGAGATGCTACCTTTCTCATACGTTATTGCCGAAGGACGCAACACGTTCGTGGTGCCTGGACGCAACCTTTGCACCGTTGGAACTTACAGAGATGTCATGAAATGGCCTAAGAGAGACAAACGACCAAACAACGGAAGACTCTCTCTGATTACCTTTGACTGGCTATCGCCATACGTTATAGAGCGTGTTAAGGAGGGTATTAAGTATCTCAAGGAACTGCAAGAAGAACAGGGTTACGAGACGGAAGTGTATGAAGGCGATGGATTCTTGATTAAAGCAAGAGCACTACAGCACGGACTTGAGTTCTACGACCTCGCTCTCCGTATGTACGGTAACGCCAATAGCACATCGCAGTGGATTGACCTCTTGGGACTGTTGACACCTGTTGACGCGCTGGAGCAGATTAAGGAAGACCTTAACAACGGTGACATCAGCGAACTAACTACACTGGAAAAGAGATTTGAAGACATCTTCGAAAGCTACGAACAGTGGAAGGGATTCTCGGAAAATGAAGCTGAAATGGAGGAGGCTCACGAGGAATGGATTGACTATATACGTAAGGACGCAGAACGAGAATACGACATGGGAGATGTCAGCGAAGAACAAATCAACGACTTTTTAGATAAACTTCAGTAGGAGGCACTGCGTGGTTATTATGTGACTAATATGAAAAGACTACACCTTATTATATATATAGTATGTCTATCATGCCTTTTCCTTACAGCAAAGGCTAAGACGTACAATTACGAAAGCGTTAAGGATGATCCAACACAGACTCGTATATACACACTCAGCAATGGGCTGAAGGTGTATATGTCGGTCAACAAACAGCTGCCAAGGGTTACGGCTCACATCGCTGTTAACACGGGTTCTAAGAACGATCCTGCCGAGACCACGGGACTGGCGCACTACTTGGAGCACCTTATGTTTAAGGGTTCACAACGCTTCGGCACCACTGATTACGCGAAAGAGAAACCATATCTCGACAAAATCAGCGACCTATATGAGGAGTATCGCAAACTGACTGACCCGCAGGAACGTAAAGCTAAGTACCACGAAATAGACTCTGTGTCGCAGATTGCGGCACAGTTTAACATACCGAATGAATATGATAAGATGATGTCTATCATCGGTAGCGAGGGTACTAACGCCTATACGTCTTACGATGTCACCTGTTACGTAGAAGACTTGCCTGCTAACGAGATTGAGAGATGGTGCATGGTGCAGAGCGACAGGTTCCAGAACATGGTGATGAGAGGCTTCCATACCGAACTGGAAGCGGTGTACGAGGAGAAGAATATCTCGCTGACCAAGGACGGAAGAAAGTCTACTGAGGCTCTGCTAAAGTGCCTCTTCCCTACTCACTCTTACGGAACGCAGACTACATTAGGTACTCAGGAGCACCTGAAGAACCCTTCGCAGGTCAACATTCGCAACTACTTCAAGAAGTATTATGTGCCTAACAACGTGGCTATCTGTATGGCTGGCGACATCAATCCCGATGAAACAATAGCCCTGATAGACCGCTATTTCGGCTCTTGGAAGCCTGGTACAGATGCCAATCCACGTACCTTCGAGCCACAAAGAGTACTGACTGAGCCAAAGGACACTACCGTTCTCGGCAACGAAACGGAGCACCTGCTGGTGGGATGGCGACTTAACGGTGCGGCATCACTACAGAATGACACCATAACTATGATTGACTTGCTGCTCTCTAACAGCGAAGTAGGCATGATAGACCTTGACCTTAACCTGAAGATGAAGGTTCTTGGTGCTTCTTCTGGCATTTGGGACTTGAAGGATTACAGCATCTTCATGCTGGAAGGTACGCCTAATGAGGGGCAGACATTGGAGGAAGTACGCGCTCTTCTGCTTGCGGAAGTGGACAAGATAAAGCGTGGTGAGTGGGACGAAAAACTCATTCACAGCATCGTTCTCAACGAGAAATTAGCAGAACTGAATAGTCTTGACAACAACCGTTCACGTGTTTCGACCATGGTTGACGCCTACATCTTAGGCAGACCGTGGCAACAACAGGTGGAGAAATTGGACAGATTAGACCGTCTTACAAAGGCTGACATAGTGAAATGGGCTAACGAACACCTCACAAACGGATACGTCTGCGCCTACAAACGCAAAGGAGAAGATACCACAATAGTGAAGATTGACAAGCCTGCCATTACCGCTATTCCAAGCAATCGTGACCTAAAGAGCCAATATCTTGCCGACTATGAGAAGATGGAAGTGGAGCCTATACAGCCCGAGTTCGTTGACTTTAACAAGGAATTGACGTTCGATAAAACGAAGAACGGACTGGACATCGTCTACAAAAAGAACGAAACGGACGAGCGTTTCAAACTCGAATACCGCTTCAACTTTGGCTACGAGGCAGACAACAACTACAACATCGCATCTGACTTGACCGACCTTTTCGGCACGAAGACTAAAACTCCAGAGCAGATTATGCGCGAGTTCTACGACATAGCATGCTCTTATAACATCACTGTTAACGGCAAAGACTTATCCGTTTCGGTCAGTGGACTGCAAGAAAACATGGAGAAAGCCGTCAAATCACTTGACGATTTCATACTAAACATACAGCCCGACACCGCTGTTTACAGCAAATATATAGGGCAAGTGCAAAAGAGTCGCATGGAGATTCGCACCAACCAGAACCAGTGTTACTCCAATCTCGTAACCTACGGACTGTATGGTGCCAAGAATATGAAGACCAATCAGCCTACACCAGCAATGCTTCGCGACACCAATCCTGCCGTGTACACGCAACTGTTGAATGGTCTTTTTAACATGAAGCACGACATTCTGTACTGGGGACCTGCCGACATGAAGCAGTTGAAGGGCATCATTAGCAAGTGTCACCACACGTCAAAGCACCCTGCTGACGTACCTGTGAACAAGCCATACGAAACACTTCGCACCGACAGCACAGAGATATTCATCGCTCCTTACAGTGCGAAGAACATCTATATGCGCATGATTCACAACGCCAAGACACCTGTAAGCATAGAGCAAAAGCCTGTCATTAAACTGTTCAACGAATACTTTGGCGGCTCAATGAACGCCATAGTCTTCCAGGAACTACGTGAAGCAAGAGGCTTAGCTTACAACGCTTCCGCCGCATACGTATCGCCAATGAGGAAGAATGAGAGTGAGTATTACCTGCAACACATCATATCTCAGAACGACAAGATGATGGACTGCATCAATACTTTCAAAGAGATTACCGACACATTGCCACAATCTCAGACTCTCTTCAACACCGCAAAGAACAGCATTATGAAGAGTATCGCGGCACAAAGAACTAAGAATACTGCGGTATTCAACGCGTATTACACAGCAAAAGACGCAGGTATCGACTACGACATCAACCGTCTCTACTTCGAGAAAATACCGACATTGACGCTGAAAGACCTTGCGAACTTTGAGCAAAAGTACATCAAAGGCAAACCGATGAAGTATCTTATACTTGGCGATGAGAAAGAACTCGATATGCAATCACTACGCAAACTCGGCACCATACACCGCCTTACGTTAGATGACATCTTCCCTGCCTACAAATAAAAGGGCAGCAAACATATCACGAAAACAAAGACAGTAAAACACAATAGACAAAAAACAAAACTATTAACAATGGCAAATCCAGAATTCAAGTACGCGCCAATGTTCCAACTTGGCGAAGACAAGACAGAGTACCGCCTTATCTCTAAGGACGGTATCTCAGTAAGTGAGTTTGAAGGAACACCAATACTTAAGGTGTCAAAAGAGGCTCTTGAGTTGCTTACCACACAGGCTTTCCATGACGTTAACTTCATGTTGCGTCGCGAACACAACGAGAAGGTAGCGGCAATACTAAAGGATCCACAGGCATCAGACAACGACAAGTACGTAGCCCTTACCATGTTGCGCAACGCAGAGGTAGCCTGCAAGGGACAGTTGCCTTTCTGTCAGGACACAGGTACTGCCATAGTACACGCAGAAAAGGGTCAGCAAGTGTGGACAGGCTTTGAAGATGAAGAGCCACTGGCAAAGGGTGTGTACAACACTTACACCAACGACAACCTGCGTTACTCACAGAACGCACCGCTGAATATGTACGATGAGGTCAACACTCGTTGCAACTTGCCAGCTCAGATAGACATAGAGGCAACCCAAGGCATGGAATATCGCTTCCTATGTGTAGTAAAAGGCGGTGGTTCTGCTAACAAGACATACCTCTATCAGGAAACAAAAGCACGCATACAGAACCCAGGTACTCTCGTTCCTTTCCTCGTAGAGAAGATGAAGAGCCTTGGTACAGCAGCATGTCCTCCATACCATATCGCTATCGTTGTGGGCGGAACGTCAGCCGAAAAGAACCTGTTGACAGTGAAACTCGCCTCAACGAAGTACTACGACAGCCTTCCTACCACTGGTGATGAGACAGGACGCGCCTTCCGCGACATAGAACTCGAGAAGGAACTTCTTGAAGAAGCCAAGAAGATAGGCTACGGAGCACAGTTCGGTGGCACCGCTTTCGCTCACGATGTACGTGTAGTTCGTCTGCCACGTCATGGTGCAAGCTGCCCAATAGGTCTCGGTGTAAGCTGCTCTGCCGACCGTAACATCAAGGCAAAGATTAACCAAGACGGTATCTGGATTGAGAAGATGGACGACAAACCATACGAGTTGATACCAGAAGAACTGCGCCAGGCAGGTGAGGGTGACGCTATATCTATCAACCTTGACCAGCCAATCAGCGAGGTATGTAAGGAACTTAGCAAGTATCCTGTATCTACCCGTGTATCTCTTAACGGCACAATCATCGTGGCACGTGACATCGCTCACGCTAAGATTAAGGCTCGTCTCGATGCTGGCGAGGGCATGCCACAGTACTTTAAGGACCATCCTGTGCTCTATGCAGGACCTGCTAAGACTCCAGCAGGTATGCCTTGTGGCTCAATGGGACCAACAACAGCCAACCGTATGGACCCATACACAGACGAGTTCCAAGACAATGGTGGTTCACTCATCATGATAGCCAAGGGTAACCGCACACAGGTTGTTACCGACGCTTGTAAGAAGCACGGTGGTTTCTACCTCGGTTCTATCGGTGGACCTGCTGCCTTCCTGTCTTCAAGCAATATCAAGTCCATCGAGTGTGTGGAGTATCCAGAGCTCGGTATGGAGGCGATATGGAAGATACGTGTAGAGAATTTCCCTGCGTTCATCCTCGTTGACGACAAGGGTAACGACTTCTTCAAGCAGTTCTAACACTCATATCATACAGCCTCTCACCTCTTACCATGGTGGGAGGCTTTTATTTTCCCCCCAAAAAAATCTATGGATATAATCATAAATATAGCATATTTCATCGGTGGACTAATAGCAATCGTTAAAGGAGCAGACTGGCTTACCGACGGTGCGGCAGCCATAGCGCATAAGTTTGGCATCCCCACCCTTGTAGTAGGTCTCACCATTGTCGCTATGGGCAGTTCCGCTCCAGAACTTGTTGTGAGCGTGGTGTCCGCCATACATGGCAACTCCGACATCGCCCTTGGCAACGTTGTAGGCAGTAACATCTTCAACATCCTCGGCATAATGGGCATCACCGCCATGGTAACGCCTATCAAGGTGGAGCGAGGCAACATTCGTTACGACGTACCCTTCGCCGTGCTTGCCGCCGTAGCAGTTATCATTACCGTACTCGACAGCGTCTTCAACGGCAGCGACTACACTAACAGCATCAGCCGAACAGACGGACTTCTGCTACTCTGTATATTCATTATATTCATGGTTTACACTCTCTCCATAGCACAGAAAGGCAACAGTAACAGCAGTAATGCCACGGAAGAGCAGGACATCCCCACCCTACCCACATGGCGAAGCGTGCTATACATCGTGATAGGTTTAGCTTTATTAGTGGCAGGCGGCAACTTCCTTGTTGAGGGAGCGTCAGGCATTGCCATCGCAATGGGTATCAGTCAGGCTGTCGTTGCCTTGACAATAGTGAGCGCAGGAACATCCGCTCCCGAACTGGCAGCCTCCATCATGTCAGCCCGCAAGGGCGATACCGCCATGGCTTTAGGCAATGTTGTGGGCAGTAACGTATTCAACGTATTCTTCGTTCTCGGCACTGCTGCCACCATACAACCTATCGGTGCTGGCGGCATCACAATCTTTGACCTTTCGGCTCTGCTTGTCTCTGCCATGCTACTATGGATATTCTGTAAGTTCGGAAAGACCTTCTACACGCTGACACGCACCGAAGGAGTTGTGCTTGCAGCACTCGCCATAACATACTACGCAGTACTTGTCATCAACTCCTGACCGTATATTTCCAAGTAAGCAATACGCTATCTACGCCCCACTTCCATGCAATCAACATGTGATGTGGGGCGTTTTTGGATATTGAATGATACTATTTATAAAGTTTTTGACATAAAAGAGAAAATCTATCATTACATTTCTATGTACCTTTGCAACCATATAGATTTGGCTAAAACAATGATTGCTCAATAAAGAGCTATACTGTACAGATATTAAATACATAACATGAAAAGAACTATTATTTCTCTCCTACTCGGTGCTTGCACCCTTTGCGCCAACGCACAGACATCGCGAGACCTTGGCAACGGTACCTTTCACAACCCCGTTATATGGGCAGATGTACCCGACGTATGCGTTATTCGTGTTGACGACACCTTCTATATGGTCAGCACCACCATGCACATGTCACCAGGATGCACTATCATGAAGTCAAAAGACCTTGTCAACTGGTCCATCGCAGGCTATGCCCACGACCAGTTAGAGGAGATAGACGCCTTCGCACTGAAGAATGGAAAGAACGACTATGCCAAGGGTTCCTGGGCGGCGAACCTACGTTATGACAAATATGAGAAGCAATTTTACCTCATCGTAACATGTAACACCACGCAGAAGTCATACATCTTTACCACCAAAGACATTGAGCACGGACCATGGCATCGCAACGAGGTAAGCATGTGTTACGACCCAGGTTTTCTCTTTGAAGACACGGGTACGGAGTGTAAGAAGTATGTTGTTCACCCCAATGCAAGTCTTCAGGAGCACCAAGCATACATCTGTGAGATTATATCTGACGGCAAAGGGGGTGTAAAACTCGGTGAGCGCAAGACGCTACTTGACTACACTCAGGCAGACAACCCATGTCAAGGACTGCGCTCTGAGGGCTATCACGGCTACAAGATTGGTGACTATTACTATATCTTCATGATACAAGGTGGTCACGGTAGCGCATGGAGACAGCAGATATGCTGGCGCAGCAAGAAGCTCTTTGGCGACAAATGGGAGGTCAGGAAAGTCTTTGTCGGACAGATGCAGAACGCTGACGGCTCCACGTTCCAGCGCAGCAGCGGTGTGGCGCAGGGCAACATTGTCGACACACCTGACGGTAAATGGTACGCTATGATGTTCCAAGACCAAGGTGCATTGGGCAGAATGCCAGTACTTGTCGACATGAAATGGGACAAAGACGGCTGGCCTGTGCTGGGACATGACGGCAAAGCCGTTGACGCTGTGATGGATATGCCGATAAAGAACGCTACCAATGGCGCAAAGCCGTCTATCGTTGTGAGCGACGAATTCAACAACGGTAGGGAGCAAGACCGTTACCTTATCTCTGATACCTACGCCACCTCTCTCGGCAAGGGGGGCGAGTATGACCTCACCTCCTCTATCCTCAAGAAGGAATGGCAATGGAATCATAATCCCGACAACCGCTACTGGTCGTTGACAGACCGCAAAGGGTGGTTGCGACTGAAAGGGGGCATCATGGCACACAACATTCGTGACGCTCGCAACACCCTGACACAGCGAACCTTCGGACCTGAGTGTACGGCAGAGACCATGCTCGACACACGTGGAATGAAAGACGGTGACTGCGCTGGACTGACGCTGTTTCAGAATCAATATGGCTACGTTGGCGTGGAGATGACTGGCGGAAAGAAGTTTATCGTGATGCGTCGCGCTACGAAAGCGGGCGATGCCAACGGAGAGGTTATAGAGAAGCTGCCACTAAAAGGCAACAAGGTATACCTGCGTGCGCATGGTGATTTCACTGACCGAAAGGATAAAGGCGACTTCGCCTACAGTCTCGATGGCAAGAAATGGCAAAGGATAGGCGACCAACTGTCTATGAAATTTGACTGGCCCGACTTCTGCGGACAACGCTTCGGACTGTTCTATTTCCCTACGAAACAGACTGGCGGATACGTCGACTTTGATTTCTTCCACGTAAAATAAAATATATTTAAGCTCGTAATGAGAAAGTTTTTATTATCATGCCTCGTACTGCTTGCTGGTAAAACATTTGGCGCAGAGCAGTTCATAACATTCAATCGAGGCGACGACACAGCCCTGTGTCTCACACAAAATAATGACACCATAGCCTACTCGCAAGATGAATGGGAAGGCGTAAAGATTGCTGTGCGCAACCTGCGCAATGACTTTCGCTCCGTGACGGGCAGCGACAGAGCGCCTATCACGGTGGCTACCGTGGGCAAGAGCGCACTTGCCAAAGCCTACGGCAAACAGGCTAAGGCACTGAAAGGTAAGTGGGAGCAGTATCTTCTGTTTACCGACAAGGGCAAAGTCGTCATACTTGGTTCCGACAAGCGAGGCACTATTTACGGCATCTACGAACTGAGCCGACAGATAGGTGTATCGCCTTGGTACTGGATGGCAGACGCTCCTGTACAGAAACACAACGAGCTCTTCATCAACAAGGGTACCTTTACCGATGGCGAACCTAAGGTGAAGTACCGCGGAATATTCATTAACGATGAGTGGCCATCGTTTGGTACATGGTGCAGTAAGCAGTTTGGTGGCATCAACTCCAAGGCTTACAGCAAGATATTCGAACTACTGCTGCGCCTAAAGGCTAACTACTTCTGGCCCGCTATGTGGGGAAGCCGATTCAATGAAGACGACCCACAGTCGCCAAAGGTGGCTGACGAGATGGGCATAGTGATGGGAACATCGCACCACGAGCCCATGATGCGCGCACACAAGGAGTACACCACACGCCGTGACGAGGTGGGACCGTGGGATTACTCAAAGAATCCTGAACGACTGGACAAGTTTTTTGCCGAGGGAATAGAGAATTCTAAGAATTACGAGAACGTCATAACCATAGGTATGCGTGGTGATGGCGACGTAGCGATGGGCAACGGCAACGATGCTGAAAACATTAAAACTCTCGGAAAGGTTGTAGACAGTCAGCGAAGAATAATAAGCAACGTGCTGCACAAAAAGGCAAGCGACGTACCTCAGCTGTGGGCTATCTTCACCGAGGTGCAGCGTTACTACGACGCTGGGTTTACCGTTCCTGATGACGTTACACTACTCTTCTGCGACAATAACTGGGGTTACATACGCCGCATGGGAGGCGAGAAAGAGCGCAAGCGCAAAGGTGGATTGGGTATGTATTACCACATAGACATGAACGGTGGACCGTGGAACGACCGTTGGGTGAACACCACTACCGTACCAAAACTGCGCGAACAACTTAACCTGGCCTACAAGTCGGGCATCGACAGAATATGGATTATCAACGTGGGTGACCTAAAGCCGAAGGAGGTGCCTATCGACTTCATCATGAACTACGCATGGAACCCAGAGAAGATACTGCCTGGCGATGAGAGCAAATACCTCAAAGGATTTGCTGAAAGCATTTTCGGCAAAGAACATTCTGAGGAGATTGCCGACATAATAGGCAAATACAGCAAGTATAACCTGTGGCGAAAGCCTGAGGTGCAATATCCTGGCATATTCAACAACGAGGAGATGTTGCACACTAACGCACAGTGGCAAGCACTCGTGACACGATGCGAGAACCTCAAAGCTACTCTACCTACGGAGATGCAGGACGCCTTCTATCAACTGGTTTACTATCCCGTTGTTGCCAGTGCTGGCGTGGCACAGATATACAACTATGCCACTATGGGTGACTCTCTCGCCATTGAAGCGTTGATGAAGAAGGACCAGCGACTGACAGATTACTACAACAATACACTGGCTGGGGGTAAATGGAACGGCATAATGCTCGACAACCACATAGGTTATACGCAGTGGTCTATTCCGGAAAAGAACCGCAACCCTATGACGCTCGGCTTCAAGGTTGAGAACAATCTCTCTGCCGCGCCAACATCAGAATACTCTATTCCTGCCTATAAATATATGAAAAAGGCGGATGGAAAGGACGCACAGTGGATATTCCTTCCTGACCTCGGACGAGGAAAGGGATGCATGGGCAGCAGCAACGTGATGGCACGAAGCAATATAGACGGTAGCGGTGCCGCACTGGAATATGAGGTTGAGATGACAGGTAAGGACATTGCCATCGGCATTTTGCCCATTCAAGACGTCTACCCTGCTCGTGGTCTTCGCATTGGGGTGCAGATAGACAACCAGCCTCTGCAGATTATTGATGCACGACAGGGCTTGCACGATGAGTTTCAGGAATATACTAAGCAGAACCTCGCAGCCTCAAAGGTATTGAAACCTCTGCCTAATTACAAGAAACTGCTGTTGAGTGGTTGGCAGAACGGGAAACGACTATTGAGGCGTGACGAGGTGTTTGACAATATGAGATGGCTCTCTACTACCTTTGATGTTAAGCCTGGCAAACACACCCTGCGCCTCATCATGATAGACCCAGAGATTGTTGTGGAACAAATTGTGGTCAACCCCGACAACAATCGCTATAGTTATTTCGGCAACGGAAATTGGGAATAAAGTAGGAATAGTGCCTATACACATAAAAGTAACAATCTGTAAGGAAAACAATGTATTTTCCTTACAGATTTCAGAAGCATTTGTTTATAACGCGATAAGGGCTTGATTACAGTGTAATCAAGCCCTTATCGCATTGCGAAAGCACTCTTATTACGAAGTGATTTGAGTGCTTTCAGATTGTAAGTTGTGCCAAAAAATAATTTCTATATATATATTTTTATTTTCTTGGGAATATTAGAATAAAAGAAATATCTTTGTAGCAATGCAAGCATTGCCAATTTAAACATTAATCACCATTAATCTGACATTAATCTTTCATTAATACATCATTGTTTCGAGGAGAATATATTGCTCATTAACAAAAGCATTAATGAGAGATTAATGTCAGATTAATGGTGATTAACGTTATAAAAATAACAGTGCAAAGCACTATTACCAACGTATTACTCCGCCATCTTCATCATATTATAGAACTCATTGCACAGCTGAGCGTCTTCCTTAAAGCAACCAGAGAAGTATGACACGCACATATTACCGTTGTTCTTCACTCCGCGCATAGACTTACAGAGGTGCTTGCCTCGCATCATAATGGCGAAGCCAAGGGCTGTACCGTCAAGCGCATCAGCCAACATATCAACGATTTGACGGGCAAGACGCTCCTGCAACTGAAGGCGTGCGGCACAGTAGCCCACCACCCTTGCAACCTTAGATATACCAAGTATTCTTCCCTCTGGACTTGGAATGTAAGCAAAGTAATAGTTGCCGAAGAAGGGAAGCATGTGGTGTTCGCACATAGAGTAATACTCTCCAGAGTCGAATATCATTTCAGAGATATGCGCATCGTTAGAGAATGTAGTAATCTTTGGCTTCTTTTCATCGTCGTATCCACGGAAAATCTCCTTATACATACGCATAATGCGGTCTGGAGTCTTCTGTAGTCCCTCTCTCTCAGGGTCTTCGCCAATGGCACGGATAATAGTCTTTATGGCGTTACGAAGCTCGTCTTCCGTCACGGAGGACGCTATCTTACGTTCAGTATCTTGTGTGTTTGAAGTGATAATTTCCATATCGGGTTTTGTAATATATAGTCTATCGTATCGTTAAGATTCTTCTTGTTCTCTGCCTCATCACCTGAATCGAGTGGCTGCAAGCGGTATTCCTTAGCCTTAATATTCTCAAATGGCTTCAGGTCTTGATACATAAAGAGCACTTTCAGCTCGTCAATTCTACTGAGCACTATGGGCTTTTCCTTCGGCGAACAGGTTATCCAGTCTATCTCAACGCCATCGTTAAGCCTTACGGAGCCATTGGTCTCTATCTGTATATAGAACCCTTTGGCGTGCAGAAGATTGGTAAGGTGAGCGTTAAGCTGCATCGCTGGCTCGCCTCCTGTTATCACTACGTGGCGTGCGGGGTACTGTGACACCTCACTAACAATCTCTTCTTCAGTCATTATTTTATACGACTGATGCTGCGTATCACAAAAGCTACATTTAAGATTGCATCCACTTAGTCTTATGAATACGGCTGGCGTACCGGTGAAGTGCCCCTCTCCCTGAAGGGAATAAAATATCTCGTTGACTCTCATTCGGTTGATATAACGTTGTTAGTCCTCCTCGTACGTGGCGACATTGCCAGTACTCTCTTGCACGTCAACACGATAGCACGTAGGTATCTGGTCGCATATCCAGCGAGCAATGTTCTCTGCCGTGGGGTTAAAAGGTAATAGTTCGTTGAAGTTTCCATGATCCAGGTAGCCGTGAATTTTCTCTTTCACCTTGGTGAAGTCTATCACCATGCCGTCCTGATTTAGTTCTTTTGATTTACAATGAATGGTCACTATCCAGTTATGACCATGCAAGTTCTCGCACTTGCTCTCGTAAGACAGCCGCAGCTGATGACAGCCTGCTATCTCCATAGTCTTTGAAATATAATACATTACGTAAAGTTTTTTTGTTAGGGTTTTCTTCTACCTAATTATAAATAACAATGCAAAGTTACCCATTTTTTTCCTAATGGCAAAAGAATTATATGATTTTCCATCGTTATATGGCAGAAATTTAGTAATTTTGCAATCGTAAGTGACTTCTTGACCGTCACTAAGACCATTATTTGCAACCAAGAATTACATTATGTCTATAACGAAACAGGATACTAAAGAACAGTTCAAAGAAGCGCTGTCTATGTGCCGTGACATCTTTTCAAAGAAACTCTATGACTACAAACCGTCATGGAGGATGTTAAGGCCTTCTTCGCTAACGGACCAGCTCTTTATCAAAGCCAAACGCATACGCACCTTAGAGGTGACGGGAAATTCACTCGTCGGCGAAGGCATCCTGCCCGAATTCATGGCTCTTATCAACTACGGCATAGTGGGATTGATACAATTGGAAAAAGGATATGCGGACAAGGTGGACATGAGTAACGACGAAGCCATGGCACTATATGATGACTATGCAAACCAATGCATGGAACTGATGCTTAAGAAAAACCATGACTATGGGGAGGCATGGCGCGATATGCGCGTTAGTTCATACACGGATTTGATACTGACGAAACTGGAAAGGATAAAGGAGATTGAGGATAAAAACGGCTTAACAACCGTCAGCGAAGGAATTGGCGCTAACTATATGGACATCATTAACTACGCCATTTTCGGAGTAATAAAACTCAACATATGAATTATATAAAATATATTGCCGTCAACGTTTGCCGCATCATCACCGCCATCGTCTTCATTGTGTCGGGATTTGTAAAGGCGGTTGACCCGATAGGCACGCAATATAAAATACACGACTATGCCGCTGCGGTGGGTGTGGCAGACGCTATTCCTGACTGGATGACGTTAGGAGCATCGATATTACTGGCTGGTACGGAGTTTGTTCTCGGCATACTACTGCTGTTTGCTATACGGAGACGACTCGTGACAAAGCTCACACTGCTTTTCATTAGCGTGATGACCATCATCACAGTGTGGATATATATAGACGACCCCGTTAGCGACTGTGGATGCTTCGGCGATGCCATAAAACTAACAAACGGTGAAACTCTGCTAAAGAACATCATATTGCTCGCCATGGGAGCGTTGCTTGCGTGGCGACCAAAGAGGATGCCGAGGATGGTGAGCAGAAGCAACCAGTGGATAGTGTTCCACTATACTATAGTCTTTATACTCGCTATCTCAGGATATAGTCTGTATAAACTGCCGTTGTTCGACTTCAGACCATACCATATAGGGGCTGACATAGCAAAGGGAATGGAGATTCCTGATGATGCCGAACAGCCTGAGTTTGAGACAACGTTCATAATGGAAAAGAACGGGAAGAGGCAGACATTCTCGCTCGAGAACTATCCAGACTCTACATGGACGCTTGTCGATACAGAGACGAAGGTGCTGAAGCAGGGGTATGTGCCGCCTATACACGACTTCTCTATCACGCTGCTTCCGAAAGCGGAGGAGCAGGAAGAGGGGGAGAATATGGCTGAGGACATAACGGACATTGTGCTGAACGATACAAGCTACACGTTTTTGCTGATATCGCCTCACCTTGAACAAGCCGACGATACGATGTTTGGTAACATCGACCAGATATACGAATACGCAAGCGAAAACGGTTATAACTTCTTCTGTCTCACGGCAAGTGGCAGCGATGCTATAGCACGATGGACTAACATTACGGGCGCGGAATATCCGTTCTGCAACTCGGATGAGACTACGCTGAAGACCATTATACGTAGTAATCCAGGACTGGTGTTGCTGAAGAAAGGTGTAGTAGTAGGCAAATGGAGCCACAACGACCTGCCTACTAACGAGCTGGCGGAAGGCAAAAAGCTATCGCCCAACTCACCGATACTGCCACAAAACGACGTGGTGACAACGAAGATTGCATACATATTCATGTGGTTCATACTGCCACTGGCACTGCTTGTCATGGCGGACAGACTGTGGATGTGGAGCAGATGGATTAAGAACAAAGAGACAAAACACTCTGATAAATTATTAAAACTTATTAAAGGTAAAAAAACAATGAGAAAGAAAATTGTAGCAGGTAACTGGAAGATGAACAAGAACCTGCAGGAAGGCGTAGCCCTCGCAAAGGAACTCACAGAGGTAGTTAAGAACCCTAACTGCGGTGTTATCATCTGCACTCCTTTCATTCACCTCGCAAGCGTTGCTGAAATCGTTAAGGGTAGCGCAATAGAACTCGGTGCAGAGAACTGCGCTGACAAGGCAAGCGGTGCTTTCACTGGTGAGGTTTCTGCAGAGATGGTTAAGTCTACTGGTGCTGAGTACGTTATCCTCGGTCACTCTGAGCGTCGTGAGTACTACAAGGAGACTCCTGAAATCCTGAAGGAGAAGGTAAAACTCGCTCTCGCTAACGGTCTGAAGGTTATCTTCTGTATCGGTGAGACTCTCGCTGAGCGCGAGGCTAACAAGCAGAATGAGGTTGTTAAGGCTGAGCTTGCTGGTAGCGTATTCGACCTTACCGCTGAGGAGTGGAAGAACATCGTTATCGCTTACGAGCCAATCTGGGCTATCGGTACAGGTAAGACCGCTACTGCTGAGCAGGCTGAGGAGATTCACGCATACATCCGTTCTGCCGTTGCTGAGGTTTACGGTCAGGCTGTTGCTGACGACACTACTATCCTCTACGGTGGTTCTTGCAAGGCAAGCAACGCTCCTGAGCTGTTCGCTAAGCCTGACATCGACGGTGGTCTTATCGGTGGCGCATCACTGAAGGCTGCTGACTTCAAGGGTATCATCGATGCTTGGAACAAGTAATCGCACTTGAACACATAGTTAACGCGGGAAATAAAAGCCATGATAGCATAACGGCGACAGGGATTTTATTTCCCGCTTTTCATCTTTTATGTGAATAAAAAAATGTCACTAAAGGGTATCATTCTCATACTTTCATTATGAAACGCCTATCATTTTCTATTATCATGGCACTTTGTACCGTATCGGTCCATGCACAAAAATTTCTTGACTCACTAAGAAAGGGTGAACCAGGACAAGGCTCCGTCACAGTGACACAGTCGCAGGAGATAGACAAACTCGTCAACGGCACGGAGAAGACACCTGATAATAATACCGCTAACAACCATAACAACGCAACGGAACAGCGCACGAGTAATCAACCTACGCACACTGTTACTCAACCGACCCACCATAACAATTTACCACAACACGAGCAAGAGAGACACGAGGCTACACGCAACAACAGCGGACAGCATGACTCTACAACATCACATAACAACACTTCTACTACGGAAGAGCCTGTTGTAGACACGCGAAAGAAGATTATGCGCAACAGTTACAAAACGCAGGGATACCGCATTCAGGTATTCTCTGGAGGTAACTCACGCGCTGACAGACAAAAGGCAGAGACAGCGGGAACTGTGATGAAGGCTAACTTCCCTTCTGAACCTGTATACGTTCACTTCTATTCTCCATCATGGAAATGCCGTATGGGCAACTATAAGTCACTGGAAGAAGCACGCAGACTGTTAGTACAGGTTAAAAAATTAGGCTACAGACAAGCGTGTATCGTAAAGGGAACAATATCTGTACAATACTAAATACTTCGCATTTGAATTAAAAATTAATAATTAACAATTAATAATTATGATTACTTTACACGCTTGTCACGTACAGATATAAAAGCGATAAACCACTAACAACAACACGTAATCATAGTTTTTAATTGTTAACTTTTAATTTTTAATTTACATTTATTAATTTATACTTTATCGACTATGCTTCTTATTTCATGGAATGTCAACGGACTTAGAGCCTGCGCTGGCAAGGGATTTGCCGATGTTTTCACACAACTGAACGCAGACTTCTTCTGTCTGCAAGAGACAAAGATGCAAGCAGGACAACTGGATTTGGCGTTTCCTGGCTATGAGTCATACTGGAACTATGCCGAGAAAAAGGGATATTCAGGCACCGCCATATACACGAAACATACGCCAAAGGCTGTTTTCTATGGCTTAGGAAGCATAAACAGCGATGGTAGCATATCCTACCACAACGAGAGCGAGCACAACCACGAGGGACGTGTCATCACTCTTGAATACGAGAAATGCTACGTTATCACGGCATATGTGCCTAACTCGCAAGACGGACTGAAACGACTTGACTACCGCATGAAATGGGAAGACGACTTCAGAGCATATATTTCTGCTCTCGACAAGAAGAAACCCGTAATATTCTGTGGCGACCTTAATGTGGCACATGAGGAGATAGACCTCAAGAATCCGAAGACGAACAGACGCAACGCAGGATTTACTGACGAGGAGAGAGAGAAGTTCACACTGTTGCTAAACAGCGGATTTAAGGACACATTCCGCACTCTCCACCCTGACGACCCTACTTATTCTTGGTGGTCTTACCGCTTCAAGGCAAGGGAGAAGAACGCTGGTTGGCGTATAGACTACTTCGTTGTCTCTGACCGCATCATGCAAAATGTAACGGAAGCGTCAATACATACCGAAATATTCGGTTCTGACCACTGTCCCGTTGCACTAAGAATAGAATTATAAAAGAAAAGTAGTTTACTCGTGCAAAGGCGTTTCTACTCCTTTCATTAGGCCACTAAGTCCTCGTGCAAAGGCGTTTCTACTCCTTTCATTAGGCCAATAAGTCCTCGTGCGAAGGTGTTTCTACACCTTCGTCCTGTCAATATATCAAACACAAAAAGGCTGTTTACGCAATGTGTAAACAGCCTTTTTGCTTTATATTTCTTATTTGAACAGGTCAGGAAGATAATAACCAAGGTGTGGTGGTTGGTTATAAGCAACGTTCTGCCACACTATACCCATACGGTAAACATGGTCATGCATCAGCGTAGGCACACGATACTGTGTTGGGATGTTTGTTGTAAAGATATTGAGATGTGACTTATCGCTGGCATCAAAAAGTATTATCTCTTCTCGCCAATCACCGAAAAGGTCTGCCTGTAGGCATGGTGTAGCCTTGGTGCCATTGCATGATGAGGAGTTACCCCAATCGCTAAGGTCTTTGCCATTAACCTTGATGTGTTCCACTTCACTACCATTCCACTTCGCTACATAGTAACTCTGACGGGACGAAGGCCTTGACATCATGTACTGACGCAGACTATCTTGTGGCATATTAGCAGGACGTTGTCCACGCCACTCGCCACGTCTTCTGTCACCACGAGGACCCTGCGGACGCTGAAAGTCCTGCATCGAACTACCTGGCTTCATACCTCTTCCACCATTACCGAGCAGCTCATCCTGTAAATCTCCGTCCCAATAGATACGGAAGTTCTGCGGAACCCAACCCTCTGTTTCCTTTATCACTGTGCCATCAATGGCATGTACCTTCTTTGAAGCGGAACACCAAAACTCACTGCCACGATGGTTAGGGTCGATATCGGCTGCCATTCCTCGACCAGTGTCGTCATTATCCGTCTCACGGAAGAGAATCTCTCCGGTACGAGCGTCACGCAAGTCGGAGCCATACGGCTTAGCCTCATGCACCATATAGTATTCAAGTCCAGGTCTATCAGGGTCAAGGTCGCCAAGATGTTGCGCATCGCCATGTCCTAAGCCTGTACTGTAAAGCAACGAGCCATCATTATTTATAGCCGCAGAACCGTATGTTATCTCATCACAGCCATCACCATCTACATCAGCAACAGCTACACTGTGCGCTCCCTGTCCATAGGCTGTAGCTTTCAGTCCCTTTGCACTTGCGATGGTTTTGCCCTGTGCGTCGGTAAGAGTCCATTCTGATGGCGAGGTACTTGCATGTAACCAGCGTGTAGAGAGTTGCTTACCATCGAAATCAACTGCCCAAAGATACGAACGAGTATAATATCCACGACACATCACCACAGATGGATTTTGCGTCTTTCCACCGAGAAATGCCACACAAGCGAGGTAACGCTCGCTACGATTTCCCCTTGTATCTCCCCATTCAGGAGCTGTCTCTGGAGCACCTCCTACACCGAAAGCGCGATTAGGATTATAATATATTGTATGGATAGCGTGACCGTCTTTGCCACTAAAAACAGTTAGATACTCTGGTCCTGCTATCACATGACCGCCTGCGTTACGATAGTCAGCACCGTTATCAGCACTTTTTATAGAAGCATCTGTGGCGGCATTGGTAACATAATCGCCATTGCCATCCTTGGAACCAGGAGCAGTCTTACACACTAACTCCGCCTTGCCATCACCGTCAAGGTCATAAACCATAAACTGAGTGTAATGCGCTCCGGCACGGATATTTTTACCAAGGCTAATACGCCACATTAAGATGCCCGACGGTTTGTAGCAATCTAAATACACTTCTCCAGTATAACCATAGTGCGAATTGTCGTGAGCGTTGCTTGGATCCCATTTGAGTATTATCTCATATTCGCCATCTCCGTCAACGTCTGCTGCGGAACAGTCGTTAGGACTGTACGTGCAGGTTGTACCATCGGGAAGAATCTGCTCTACAGGACGTATTAAAGGAACTGAGAGATAGGGTTTATCCCAAGGCTGAACCTCATCACTCGTCTCTGTTACAGTACCGTTTACAAGCGTCTGTACAGTGTATTTATTAACCGACGTGCCACTCTCATCAACGTAACACGTTGCAGACGAAAGATTAGATGCAATGATTTCGCCATCTCGCATTACGTTAAATGTCGTGTTGGAAGCATCTGTTGACAGCAGACGCCAACTAAGGAAGATGCCCTTTTCGGCAGGAAGCGCTACCACACCACGTGACAAACGTTCCATGTAGGTCTGCGCCATGCCACCTAATGTCATAAGTAGCGCAACGACAGTTAGTAGAATTTTCTTCATAGTTTTTTCATTATATTAGTTAGTTCTTAATTTTTCTTTTGATGCATAACAGCTTAAAAGGTTTAATAATAAGCGGCTAAGTGACGGTGAAAAAATAAATTGGTATAATTTATGCCATAGATTTTTGAGATAGTTTGGAGACATGAAGAAGGAACAATGCGAGCATTGTGACTGATGAATGGCTCCAAAATATCCTAAAAGATATGGCAAGACAACTTTATCTTAGATTTTATTTATCTCGTTAAATTGTACCAAGTTATTTTTTTACCGTCACTAAATAAACACAAAAGCGGCAGCAAAACTCACGTTCTACCGCCACCAGTTTACATAGTCAACACGTTGTGACGACTCACAACGTTTACATTTACCTATTGGTTGTTTAAATTTGCATGAGGCAAAGTTAATACTTTTTTCTGTATTTGACGTAGTATATAGCGTTAACAAAATTTAATTGCTATTACGTTCTGTAGTTGTATGCTATATTTTTATTACCTTTGCAAATGTCTAAATCTCTTAATTTCACAAAAAATGAGCCCTATCCAAATAGCTAAGAAGAGTAATTTCAGATGGACGATATGCTCCCTTCTCTTCATTGCCACAATGATAAACTACATGGATCGACAGGTACTGTCGCTGACATGGAAGGACTATATATCACCGGAATTTGCATGGACAGACGAGGATTACAGTAGAATTACATCTACTTTCTCACTTGTTTATGCCATATCCATGCTCCTTGCTGGTAGTCTGATGGATAGACTGGGGACTAAGAAAGGCTACGTCTTGGCGGTAGCGACTTGGAGTCTCGGTGCAATGCTGCACGCTTTCTGTGGCATTATGACCTGTGGATTCCTGACAGAGATATGGCCTAACAGCTTTGACAACGCCAAAGAGGTGCTACACGACTTTGGAGTTGCGGGATTACCTATCACGACCATGTCAGTAAACATAATACTGGTATGTCGCTGTGTACTGGCAATAGGTCAGTCAGGTAACTTCCCTGCCGCTGTAACCGTAACGGCTGAGTATTTTCCAAAGAAAGACAGAGCGTTCGCTATCAGTATCTTTAACAACGGTGCATCTGTGGGTGCATTGATAGCTCCTATTGTGATACCAATGATAGCGAGTCGATATGGTTGGGAGATGGCTTTCTTATGTATTGGCAGCTTAGGCTACTTATGGATATTTATATGGCTTATACTTTACATGAAGCCACAGAAAAGCGAATACATGAACGCCGCGGAATACGCCTACATAACTACAGACAATGATGTAATCGGTAATATATCAGACAAACAAAATAATGTCTCGCAGGAACAAAAGAAGTCTGAAAGAGTGCGCTTCTTGAAGTGTTTATCACGTCCTGAGACATGGGCTATGATAGTAGGAAAATTCATGACAGACGGAACATGGTGGTTTTTCCTTTTCTGGACCCCTATTTACATATCAGATTTCTATGGATATACCTCAGAATCTACAATGGGAATGTCACTCATTGTAGTGCTATACCTCATTTCTATGCTGTCTATTGCAGGTGCATATCTGCCTACATACTTCATTAACAAACACAGAATGATTGATGAACAAAGCCGCTCACGCTCCATGCTTATTTTTGCATTGGTGCAGCTACTCGGTTTTACAATAGTGCCACTCGGCAATATCTCCGCATGGTTCTTCGTTATTATCATCGGCATTCTTGCGGCATCACACCAAAGCTGGTCCGCTAACCTGTTCTCCATGGTAGGAGATTACTTCCCTAAAAACTCAATAGCAACGGTTACTGGCATTATAGGTTGCGCTGGAGGTCTGTCGTCATACATTATCATGAAATACTCAGGCTCACTGTTTTCATACGCTGAAAACATGAGAGAACAATTCGCATTCGCTGGATACGAAGGCAAACAAGCCGCATATATGATACTGTTTTGCTGCTTCTCTGTAATGTATCTTATTGGATGGATTATCATGAAGCTGATACTTCTGAAGGCTAAAAGAAGATTATAGCAATGTAACTAAAATAAGAAAAGGAGATATCGAATATAAAGTATGTTAAATAAAACATACTTAACACGTAATACACGTTAATAATCCAATATATTTTCGTAACTTTGCATAAGATGTGTTATCTGCCAACTTCTAAAGTTTTACTAACTAACAAACAGAGAAATACCTGATAACACAGTAGAAGAAGAAAAATCTAAATAACAAAACTAATCAATGAATTCAGTCACAACAAACAAAATGTCCAACTTCCGTTGGGTAATCTGTGCATTGCTTTTCTTGGCAACCACAGTGAACTACATGGACCGACAGGTTCTGTCGCTAACATGGAAAGACTTTATCGCACCAGAATTTCACTGGTCTGACGATGATTATGGTACTATTACTGGCTGCTTTTCCATCTTCTATGCCGTAGCAAACCTCTTTGCCGGCAAGTTCGTCGATTGGATGGGTACAAAGAAAGGATACCTTATCGCCATCCTTGTATGGTCTACTGGCGCGGTAATGCACGCTGGTTGCGGTTGGGTAGCAATGCAAATCGAAGGCTATGACTCAATAGAAGCACTCCGAATGGTTCAAAAGGGTTCTGACGCAGCGGTGGCAATAGCTACCATAAGCGTATGGCTCTTCCTTTCATGTCGTCTTATCCTCGCTGCTGGTGAGGCAGGAAACTTCCCTGCTGCCATCAAAGTCACAGCAGAGTTCTTCCCAAAGAAAGACCGTGCATTCGCTACTTCTA
>CAKQDQ010000014.1 GCA_934229335.1 uncultured Prevotella sp. | reverse complement strand
CAATAGAACTTAGCCATGTCTCGTTTCTGGAAGAAACTGAACAGCTCCGTTTCTACCTTGTGTAGGAGGTTAAAGCCAACAAAGATGTATGTTCGTTTCTCTTGCACTTCTACTTCCTCTTTATAATCTTTATTGAGGTATTCTATAACATCACGATATAGCATACCTTCGTATGCAATACCTTGGTTTCGAAGCCTATTCCTAAAGTCTATGTAAATGTCGTTAAACCGATTCCATAGTTTCAGAAATCGCATCTTAAGTTCTGTATTATGGTCTTTTGTGAAGTTACTAAAGAACTGTTGTAATACCTGCTGCTGGTTTTCGGAAAGATATTCTACACCGTCAAGCTCATGCACATCGCTAAGTAACGAGAATATCTTTGTGGCATCAGCCATATGTTTGTCTATGTCATCAAAGTCATTGATGAGCAATTCTCCCCAACCGTAGAAACGATCAAGTGACTCGTCAGTTCCTGTAATCTTTTTATATGACTTATATAAATCACAAACAAGCTTAATACGGTCTCCTGTTTCTAAAGGAGTATATTGGCGAAACATGTCACTGATGGTTGTATATTGTGGACTCCATATTGGTTTGTTGGTAATATCAGCCAGTGCTTTGTTAAAAAATAACGAGGCGCGTTTGTTTGGAAATACAATAGTGAGAGAGGAAAAGTCACCGTTGTATTTCGTATTTAAATCGTGCGCAACTATTTCGAGAAATGTCTTCATAGTGTCTTGATGTCGTAGTTATATGAATATAGTTGTGAAACTTTATACCTTTTCTATTGTAGAAGAGCTGACATACCATAGAAATCCTTTAATATTTTTCATACCCATTTGTTTGAGTAGATTCATGTATTCTTTCACTTGCCCCTTATGTCTGTTCGTCTTTTTACCGAATTTGAAATCAATAACAATGGTCTCTTCAGTGTTACATATAACCCTATCTGGGCGATGTTCACTACCATCAGGAGAAATAATGCAACACTCATTGAAGACTCTCCAACGTTCGGAGAACCAGTCTTTTATTGTTGCGTTATTAAACTTTTCTTTAAGCAAATCTATAAGACTGTCGCGAGTTATGCCTTCGCCGTATAATGTACCGTCAAATTCCATGCGTTGCAGAGCAGGTTCTATGTCAGCGGTAGTGCGTATAGTAGCAAATAGTTGGTGAAGAATAGTTCCTATGCGTATCATACGTTGTCTATCACTTTCCTCCATCTCGTCTTTGGCAAAGCGTCTGCTCTCGCTACTTTGTAGAAATTCTGCGTTGTTATGAAAAGAACACAGAGGTATCTCTACTAATTGTATTTCTGGAGTGAACACATTGGTAGTTTCTTGCTTTTCCTTTTGTGGTTTTGTCCTCAGTTGCCCATATGTTAGTGATAGAATATCGTTGTCATTGTCTATGCCATCAATGTGTACAGGCAATCCATTAATCTCTTGCGGTAATTGCGTTATGGCAACGCACATATCTGTAGAACGTGTATTGGTATTACCTTTTCCTCCAAATATAAATAGCGAACTTTCAGCCCTTGTCATTGCTACATACAGTATGTTCAGGTTGTCTACTACGTTTTGTATGTATTCGTCATATCCATATTCAGCGTATAGCGTTTCTTCAAAACTCTTAGGTGAATAATAGTCTATTGGTACTAATGGTAGTTCTGAAAATGGACTCTCCTTGGGTTCTACCCATAGGGTGATGGCTTTAGGCGACTTCAATGGCCAGTTACAGTATGGTAAAATGACGTGTTTGAATTCCAATCCTTTACTTTTGTGTATAGTAAGTATTCTGACACCATTACATTCTGTTGCTTGTATATTTTTAGTAGCGATGGATTCTGACCATGCTTCGATAAAATCATCTAACACAGGCGACATATCATTGGTGAACTCCTGTAATTGGTCGAAGAACACAGTAATATATGCCGCTTCTTCAGATTTAGTGTTAATTTCAAATAAACGTATTATATTCTCTGCCATATCATGCAGACTCATTGCCAATAGTTCTTGTTTTCTTTCGATAAAATCATGTGGCAATAGTGTCTGTAGGTCCTTCTTCGTGGCCATGGCTTGAGTGAGGGTAAGTTCATCATGTAATATACCGTTATAATAGTCTGTCACCAGTGATGCTAATGCTATCTTATCCTGTGGGTGTGCCAGTAGATTCATAGCATTAATGATAATGCGCACTGATGCGGAAGCCTTGAGAGCAAAGGCTTCTTCTGATATAATCTTGACGCGGTTATTAGACTTCTCCTCTATATACTGTGCTAAAACGTCAATTTTTTTTGTAGTTCTTAGTAGAATTGCAATATCTTCTTGTTGTGCTCCTTTGTCCATCAAGTCGAGAATTGTCTGTAGAGTTCGTTCCATCATTTCCTCGTCAATATTCTCGCCAGGGAGCATTTCTATATGAACAAGTCCTGTTTTGTCGTGTCCATTGGGAATCCGTTGTTCTACGTCAGCATAAGCTTTCTCTACACTTTTTGCTTTTTCTTCAGAATATTCTCTAATATTGTCGACCTCAATAGCTGCAATAGTTTTGAAGAAGGTGTTGTTAAAATTAACAATATTAGTCTCTGAACGCCAGTTCGTGTTGATAGGCGGAAAAGATAGCTCCTGAGGATTAAACTGCTTGTCTATATCATTTAATAGACGCCAGTCTCCATTTCTAAAACGGTATATACTCTGTTTTACGTCACCGACAATAAGGTTGTTAAAACCTTGGCTCATACATTCAAGTAGCAAAGGTTTAAAGTTAGCCCATTGTATGGTACTTGTGTCTTGGAACTCATCAATCATGATGTGTTCCAAGCGTGAACCTATTTTTTCGAAGATAAAGGTAGAGTCTCCATCTTCAGTCATCTCATGCAGCAGACTTTGTGTATCGTTAAGCATAAATCGTTGTGCGGTTTCATTTATAGAATGAGCCGTTTCTTCGATTTTTCTCAATAGCCTAACATCGTTAATGTGCTTATATGTTTGTTGTGCGGTTTTATATAGTACAGCGTCTCTGCTGCGTTGGCTCTCTATTTTATTTATAAGAGGAATGAGTGTATTTTCTGTAAGTGTCCTGACAGCAGTTTCTTCTGGTATATTTTTCTTTACCCATTTGTTAACATCATTCATTGCTTCGACAACCCTTTTTGTCAGTAATTCAGAGTCTGTCAGCTTCCCTTGCTTAAGCTTGTAAAAGTAATACACAGGACCATTTGCTCTGTTTAAGAAGTGTTGTACATCAAGTCCAGCATCTTCAATTTCTTTGACAGCAGTAGTTCCGTACTCCTTGTACTTTTTTGCCGTCTCAGAAGTAATGAGGAACAACTTTTTCTTGTATCCATCAAAGAAAGAAGGAGTAGAAAAAGCCAGCTCCATCTTCTTCCTGTTTTGTTTGTATATTTCTGTGAATATGTTTTTACCAAAAGACTTTATGTTGTCTATCACATTCCAGGTCTTATCCTCTGATAATCTTTCTTCAATATATTCCATTACAGTGTTCATTAAGACCTTGTCTTCTGCAATGGAATCAATAATCTCGTCAACAGCCATTCCTACTACTTCTTTCGTGTCTAATCCAACTTTTAGGTTTGCATTTAGTTGCAGTTCTTTGGCGAGATTACGTAGAACAGATTGAAAGAAAGTGTCTATAGTCTGTACACGGAAGAAATGATAGTTATGAAGCAATAGATGCAACGCTTTTTCCGCACGTTGCGATACAGCCATTTCCGTCATGTTAAGACTTGTCATTACCTCATTAAGGTATGCCTTTGATTCAGGCAATCCTTTCCAAAGACCATATAATTGCGAGAGAATACGTGTTTTCATCTCTTCTGTAGCCTTGTTCGTAAAAGTTACAGCCAGAATACCGTCATACGCCTTAGGATTTTCAATAAGTAGTTTTATATATTCTACGGCAAGCCTGAACGTCTTGCCACTACCGGCACTTGCTTTATAAATCGTGAGTGTTTTGGTAGGCTGTTGGTTAGTGGTCATGACAATTATTAAATTTATTAAAATAAAAGCAAAGGTACAATTTTTATTTGGATATGCCATAGTTTTTTGCTACTTTTGCATAAAATTTACACTAAAAATGCTGAGATTTATATCGATAGGCAGTGGAAGTAGTGGTAACTGTTATTACCTCCAGACTGCCAATGACGCATTATTGATAGACGCGGGAGTAGGTATACGTACTATAAAAAAGCATCTTCATAATTATGGTCTAAGGTTAGACAGCGTCAATAGAATACTGATAACCCACGATCATGCTGACCATGTAAAAGCTGTCGGTGTGATTAGTACAGAATATGACATACCCGTGTATGCAATTCCTGAGGTACATGCAGGAATCTTCCGCAACTATTGTGTGCAAAAGAAGATACCTTCCAACAATGTCAAGACGTTGCATAAAGGTGAAGAAATAACACTTGGTGATTTTCAAGTAACCCCTTTTGCTGTGCCTCATGACAGTTCTGGTAATGTTGGATACAGGATAGTAGTAGACAATGTCGTGTTCTGTCTTATGACAGATGTCGGTCATGTGACAGAAGATATGCAACAGTATATAGCAGAAGCCAATTACTTGGTAATAGAAGCGAACTATGACGAGGAAATGCTGAAGAATGGTCCTTATCCTCAGTATCTAAAGACACGCATAGATGGACCGACTGGTCATCTATCTAATGTTGCTTGTGGAGAGGCTATCGCCAACTATGCAACAGGAGAGTTGAAGCACGTATGGTTGTGCCACCTGAGTGAAGAGAACAATCATCCTGTACTTGCACTAAAGACGGTAGAGCACACTCTAAGAAATTATGGTATCATAGCAGGAAAGGATTTCCGTATAGAGGATCTAAAGCGTAAATCACCGTCAGAACTATACGATTTAGTATAGAGAGGATAGTATAAAATTATAACGTGTAACACTAAAGAATAGAAGAAATGAAAAAGTTATTATTAGCGTTGGTGGCACTGATGACAGTAAGTTTATCTGTAGTTGCAGAGCCAAAGATAAAATTTGACAAGACGTTACATAACTTCGGGAAGTTTAAAAAATCAGCAGGTTCACAGACATGTGTGTTTACTTTTACAAATACAGGTGATGAGGATCTTATCATACACAGAGCTGTAGCTTCATGCGGATGTACTGTTGCCAAGTTTACCAAGACTCCTGTTAAGCCTGGAGAAAAAGGTGTGATAAGTGTAGAATACAGTGCTTCCCGCATCCAGTTAGGTGGACATTTCAAGAAGTCTATAACGGTAAATACTAATGGAAAGCCTGAGATGATTCGCCTTTTTGTAGAAGGTGATATGGAAGCTGACATAGAGTAGTAACCTCATAATTTTAGAGAGATATGAAAAAGACTGTTTTATCTATTGTCACCGCAGTATCAATATTTGCGGTAACAGGATGTGAAAATAAGAAAACCACTGCTTCGTCAGACAATACTGACTCTGTGGAGGTGTTTACACCTGACAGTGCTGTCTATGGCATTATAGGTGAGGGAACTACCATGCACGTCCTTGAACTGATAACAGATGACGGCAAGACACAGACTTATTCTATTAGTCAAGACAGCCTGTCTGACGTGCAGGGAGGGATATTTGCAGGAGACAAGGTGTCAATAACTACACGTCCAGGTTCCGACTCTGATTTGGAAGTGGCAAAATTATTGAATCTGACCTCCTTGTTAGGTAAGTGGACCTCTCTGGATAGGAACTTTGAAATCAAGGAAGATGGTGTCGTTACAAGTTCGGTGAAGGCAGAATCGCATCCGTATACACGGTGGTCCGTAGCCAATGGCAACCTGATACTAAATGCTGATACCTTTAACGTGCTTCTTCTTGGTCCTGACAGTATGTCGATAGAGAATAAAGAAGGAATATTTGTATATAAGAGGTTAAGATAATCTGTTATAGTCATTCCCAAACAGTTATCTTACTTTATAGGCGGCTCTATAAATATAACAAAGCTAATTTATAGAACTACTCGATAAACAAAGAAACGTGTGAAGATTATTTTGTATCTTTACACGTTTCTTTATTTATACTATTATTTAGGCATCATATTCTTGCCAGCTCTTAATCTGTATCTTACTCAAATCCAGATGACAGAAAGCCTCAATGAATGTACTTGCAAGTCTTGCGTTCGTTATAAGTGGAATATTATGGTCTATAGCTCCACGTCTTATGCGATAACCGTTACTTAGCTCCCTGTGTGAGCGATTCTTAGGAATATTAACGATAAGGTCAAATTCATGTTTGGCTATCATATCCATAACATTCGGTATATCCTTGTTCTCTTCATCAGGCCATCCTACGGTTATGGCGTGTATGCCATTGTTATTAAGGAACTTCGCTGTACCTTCAGTTGCATAAATCTTGTACCCACCTTTCTCTAATGCCAAAGCAGAGTCGAGTAGGGAAGCCTTCTCCTTTGCACCTCCAGATGATAGCATTACTCCCTTTTCTTTTGATGGAATTTTATAACCTGTGGCAATCATTGCATTTAATAATGCTTCCTCGTATGTGTCGCCCATACAGCCTACTTCTCCAGTAGAACTCATGTCAACACCAAGTACAGGGTCTGCATTCTGTAGGCGTGCAAATGAGAATTGTGAAGCTTTCACTCCCATACGGTCAATGTCAAATGCTGATTTCTCTGCTCTTGTGAATGGAGCGTCAAGCATAATTTTCGTAGCAGTCTCAATGAAGTTTCTCTTCAATACCTTGCTCACAAATGGGAAAGAGCGAGATGCGCGCAGATTACACTCTATGACTTTTACATCGCGTCCCTTCGCCAAATACTGAATGTTGAATGGACCAGAGATGTTAAGTTCTCGAGCTATGGCACGTGAGATTTTCTTTATCTGTCGCGCTGTTGCGAAAGAAATCTGTTGTGCAGGGAATACCATTGTAGCATCACCAGAGTGTACGCCTGCGTATTCTATATGTTCAGAGATACCATATTCAACGATGTCTCCATTTTGGGCAACACCATCAAATTCTATTTCGTTAGTCTCCATCATAAATTGAGATATTACGACAGGAAATTCTTTTGATACCTCTGAAGCCTCTGCAAGGAAGCGTGACAGTTCTTCATCGTTATGACATACGTTCATGGCAGCACCAGACAGTACGTAAGAAGGTCTCACAAGTACTGGATAGCCAACCTCATCAATAAACTGCTTAACATCCTCCATAGAAGTCAATGCACTCCATTTCGGTTGGTCTATTCCCAGCTGGTCAAGCATAGCGCTAAATTTACTTCTATTCTCGGCCCTGTCGATAGATACAGGTGATGTTCCCAAGATAGGCACTCCCTGTCTGTGTAGTTTCATAGCCAAGTTGTTAGGAATCTGTCCGCCTACACTGACGATTATTCCACGAGGACACTCCAAGTCAATCACGTCCAATACGCGCTCAAACGATAGTTCGTCGAAGTAAAGTCTATCGCACATATCGTAGTCTGTAGACACCGTCTCTGGGTTATAATTAATCATTATGCTTTTATAACCGAGCTTACGTGCGGTCTCAATAGCATTGACAGAACACCAGTCAAACTCTACAGAAGAGCCAATGCGGTATGCACCAGAACCGAGAACAATAACAGACTTTTCATTCTTATAGTAGTTAATGTCGTTATCCTCTACGGCATAAGTCATATAGAGATAGTTTGTTAGGTCAGGGTGCTCACTGGCAACGGTAGGAATACGCTTAACGGCAGGCAAGATACCCAATTTCTTGCGTTGGGCTCTTACTGCGAGGTTTTCCTTCTCCATATTTCCTTCATGGCGGTTTAGTACGAATCGTGCAATCTGGAAGTCAGAGAATCCCATTATCTTAGCTTGGCGCATAACGTCTGCTGGCACCTCTTCAATAGAATTGTGGCTCTTAAGCACATTCTCGTAGTCTACAATATTTTTGAGTTTTTCAATAAACCAAGGGTCAATCTTTGTCAACTCATATATTTTGTCAATGGAGTAACCTTCTTCAAGAGCCTGTGCAATGGCAAAGATACGCAGGTCAGTAGGATTAGCCAGCTCTTCATCTAAGTTGTCGAAGTGAATGTGGTCATTGCCAACAAAGCCGTGCATACCTTGACCTATCATGCGAAGTCCCTTCTGTATAAGCTCTTCAAAGGTGCGACCAATAGACATGATTTCACCAACCGACTTCATGCTTGACCCAATTTTACGGCTAACCCCAGAGAACTTGGTAAGGTCCCAACGTGGTATTTTGCAGATAAGGTAATCCAGTGATGGAGCAACGTAGGCAGAGTTTGTAGTTCCCATTTCACCAATCTGGTCAAGAGTGTAACCCAGTGCGATTTTTGCGGCAACGAAAGCCAAAGGATATCCTGTGGCCTTTGACGCCAATGCAGAAGAACGAGACAATCTGGCGTTTATCTCAATGATTCTATAGTCATTAGTTTCTGCGTTAAAAGCATACTGTATGTTACATTCACCAACAATGTTAAGGTGTCTGACACATTTTACAGCGATGTCTTGGAGCATCTTTACCTGCTCGTCTTTTAGCGAACAAGTCGGTGCAACCACTATAGATTCACCCGTGTGTATGCCCAGAGGATCAAAGTTCTCCATAGAAGCCACCGTGAAGCAGTGGTCGTTGGCGTCACGTATTACTTCAAACTCTATCTCTTTCCAACCTTTCAAACTCTCTTCAACGAGTACCTGTGGTGCGAAAGTAAATGCCGACTCCGCTATCTCCTTAAACGTCTTTTCGTCAGGACATACACCAGATCCCAATCCGCCTAATGCGTATGCGGAGCGTATCATTATAGGAAATCCTATTTTGCGAGCTGCGGTGACAGCCTCCTCCATGCTCTCACAAGCTTGTGATATTGGTGTCTTAAGGTCTACTTTATCTAATTCTCTAACGAACAAGTCGCGGTCTTCCGTGTTCATTATGGCTTCAACGCTTGTTCCGAGTACCTCTACACCGTAAGTCTTCAAAGTGCCGTTACGGTATAGTTCTGTTCCGCAGTTAAGAGCAGTCTGACCTCCGAAGGCGAGTAAGATGCCGTCAGGACGTTCCTTCTTAATGATTTCCGTAACGAAATATGTATTTACAGGTAAGAAATACACCTTATCGGCAATGCCTTCACTCGTCTGTATGGTGGCGACATTAGGGTTGATAAGTACAGAGCGGATGCCTTCTTCGCGAAGAGCTTTCAGTGCTTGTGAGCCAGAATAGTCAAACTCACCAGCTTGTCCAATTTTCAGTGCACCTGAACCTAAGACAAGGACTTTCTTTAATTGTTTTTTCATGTGGTTGTTTAAGTTTGCGTATTATTCCTTGTAACGTAATGTTTAAGGATGTTACAAAGTTAACTCTTTTTTTGTGAAATACGCGCTTTCTCCGTCTTTTTTTCTTGATATTATAGTTTTTTACCTAAAGCAAGAAAAAAAACAAATATTTTTCTTGCTCATTCTGCTCTTACGAAAGCACCTCTTTCGTAATGCGAATAGTATGCTTTCGCAATGCAATCAGGCTGCTTTCGCAGTGCGATAAGGCTGCTTTTACATCTGCCTCATAAAATTAGGGTGACAAGAAGCGAAATCCTGTCACCCTATAGGGCGATTCTATAAATTACCGCCGTAAGTTGAAACTTATGTAATATGATAACGTTTTGTTATCTTTCGGTCTCTTTTCGGTTCAAAGAGCAAGTTCGTTCAGTCGTTATGCACGGCATAACTTCTTTGCTCACTTGCACTTTAAACTCGAAAATAGCCTCGAAATATAACAAAGCTAATTTATAGAGCCACCCTATACTGTAACTAAGCTTTGTCATGTCGTCCTTTAGAATGGATAACCTATTGCGAAGTTGATACATTGAGCGTCCTTGAATTTTGGTATATTAAAGAAACCGTTAACACCAGTTTTGTATGGGGTGTGTAGTGCGAGTCCCCAGTCAAGTCTTAACACAAAGAAGTCAAGGTCGTATCTTATTCCGCAACCAATATCTATTCCTATATCAACTTTCTTGGTAGAACCATACTCGCGAGGAGTTGATGCAGGATACTCTTTCGTATTAATGTTATATATAACATCCAGTGCTTCTCTTCTTGATTTATTCATGTACCACACGTTTCCTGCATCAAGAAAAAGTGCACCATATAGAGAACCAAATAAATGTGGGCGATATTCAAGATTGAAGAGGAGTTTTAAGTCTCCATTATGGTAAACATATGCCATGTCTTTATCCTCAAAATGTATATTGCCAGGTCCGATACCACGCATTGTAAAACCACGTAAATCGTTAGCACCACCAATGAAAAACTGTTCTGAATATGGGGATGTAGTGGAGTTGCCATAACAAAATATGGCTCCACCATAGAAGTGAGCAATGAGGTCGCTCTTTTCTTTCATCCTCCATGTCTTACTGATGTCAGTCTCAATTTTGACAAATTGTGAATATGGTGTCTCTAACAATTTCTTGTTCTTGGTGTTCCAGTTGTGTCCCAGTGCAGCGTTTACCAGATTCAGAATGTTGCCAGCTTCTGTTACAGTTGTTTCCCAATATATAGGGTTACGATTACTGCGTTGAGATGAGTAGGTATACTTATAGCGCATTCTTGGCGTAAGCTCATCAGCTGTAGAAATGAGAGATGTGATAGATTCTCCTAACTTCTGTATGTAGTCTAACGTTTGGTCCGTTGTTTTACCATATATTAAAGAAAACGGTGTGAACACATGAACAGAAGATGCCGATGGTTGGAACGTATATGTATAATCAAACGACAGTATGTTACGCGTGAAGAAACCAGCTCGTTTTATTTTCTCACCAGCCAGGCTTATAGAAGTAGATGGCGTAACGTACCATCTTTTACGTTGAGGCAACATAAAGCTCGGTGCAAGTAATCGTGGCATAATGAGCGACAAGGAGGTGGTAAAGTCATAGCTGCTCTCTGCGTTACTGCTGCCGCCAGACTGAAATTCATAGTTTGCGCCAACTTCTCCCATAAGTAGTTCGCCACCCCTAAAAGCATTTCTTTTAGACAGGCCTAATGTTATTCCAGGACCTACACGTCCATTAGTCTTGCCTTTTCCTGTTGCGGTAAAAGTAACATCGTAGGGTTTGTCAAGAGTAGTATTAATCGTCATGTCCAGTATGCCAGCACCAGTTCTCTGTGCACCGTATTTTTTTATAATGCTGTCATGTACTTCCTTGATAGTTCCATCAGAGTTCTTTTGTGGAGTAAAGGAGATGTCTGTGCTGGAGAATATTCCGAGCGAACTCAGTTTGTTGATAGATTCTTCGTATTTGTCTTCAGAAAATAACTCGCCAGGTCGCAGTTTGTTAGCGGCTAACACTATGCCTGGTCGCAAAGGAGATTTTTTACCAGCGAAGCGTATCGTTAAATATCTACGGTGAATACTGTCAGTGAGGCTTTCCATAGCTTGCCTCCTTATCTGTACCGTTGTTTTTCCTATAATCCACTTATGGGTAGCATAGTCTGGTAGAGAGTCGAGCATACGTACTTGTAGCTGGACAGATCCAGGTTTTGAAAGTGTATCAGCAAGGAACGTAGTGTATGACTTTTGGTAGTAATAATATCCTCTATTACGCAGTACATCGTAAATACGGTTTCGTTCTGCATCAAGATTTTCTACAGAGAAGGGTTCTCCTTGATGAAGTAGGGTAGTGTGGTTATTCTCTAACACGGTATCCATATGCATAAGGAAGTTTGTGCGTGTTATAGTGTCAAGTGTATATAGGTGACCATAGTCTACTCGATACTTTATTTTGGCTGTTCTTGGCAGCTTGATACTGTCACTTTTGGTTCTTTCTGGTTTCCCTTCTTTTATGCTGTAAGTGACGTTCCCATTGAAATATCCATTGTTTTGCAGTATGTTCTTGGCGATGGATGTGCGCAGAGAGGGGTTAACATTATTCATTAGCACAGGAGCCTTACCGAATGTTTTATTAAGCCATTTCTTTATAACGCCATGACTGTTAGAACATGAGTTCCATATCCACAAGGCGTAGGGAAATGGTGTTCTGTAGTAACTTGACCCAAATAGGGCGCCGTTAGGAGCTGTTGCTAAAGCTGCCTCTAATTCCTCTTGCGTTGCTGTCTGGTGGTCAGAAGCCTCATAGTTTGTGTATTCTATAGGCAACAAACCCGTATACAGTTGCTCTCCATCCTTTAGTGAGGATGTGGTAGAACAACCTGCAAGCAAAAGGCATACTGTGGTTGCGAGAAAATATATGCTGTATCTCAAAGCATTGCTATTTATTTTCATAAACTATACGTTATTATGAGGTTGTACTTTGAACATGAAAATAACTGTCATGTATAACGAATTGACATTAATGATTTACTTAGTCCCACCCTTTATGGAATCTTTTTGAGTGTTGAGATTTTCTTTCTTTGTTGTTTTTGGATTAAATTGTAACTCTTGTGCAGAAGGTTTGAAAATTTCCTTTAGACTGTTAACCTTTTTCTTCCACAGGAAACCTCCGCCATATTGCCCTACATATCCTTCGAGGAAGTCGTATACTGACCTGTTATAGAACAGGTTTAGGTATTTGTTAGATATGTCAGACATTCTGTACTGTACCTCAACATTGTCAAAGAACGACTTATTCTGCCCTGAAACATCTGGCCCTGTGGACAGCTTTCCACCGACAGAGATTGACAATCTGTTGTTCCAAAATCTCTTGGCGAATTTGAAGCTGTAGTTTGTATGCATTGTACCGTCTTCTTCTGTAGAGTTGTCCATGCCGAAAGATACATCAAGCGTCTTTAGGGCTGAGCCTGCAATACTGTTTATCTCCGACTGTAAGAAAGAGTTTAGTGCTGAGTTCATAGAGAACGACGAGGTGTTACCATCAGATAAATACATACCTGTAGTAAGCATAGTGACAGCTAATTTGCCCCTCTCCTCTTTTGACTTCATGTTAAGCTCGTCACTTACCGTGTTGTCTTCAGGTGCTTCTATTATGAACTCCAACCCCATGTCATTCAGAGTCTTAGATAGAACGATACCAGTATTGAATGTAACCATTCTTTCAGCTCCATTAATGTTAACAGATGCTTTCTTAGTCTCTTTCGCGGTTATATTTAGTTTGGGGTTCATCATGTCACCAGAAAACTCTATATAGCTGCCGTTTGATATGACAAAAGTCTTTAGCGGAATAACTGGAAGAGAGTATTTTATCTCACCCTCATTAATGGTATATCTACCTGTCAATGTCATTTCATCGTTGGCATACTTCATCTGTAAGGTACCCTCGCCTATAATGTCAAGGTAGTTGCTTCTTGCGTCGTTGAGCCAACATTTTACGTGTGAGCCATTCATAACGTTAACATTAAAGTTCACGTTCAACCCCTCTACTTGTGGACGCTGTATCTCTATGGAATCGTCAGAGTGCAGGTCAGTGAACTGTACCAATTCCTTCATTCTGTTGTCATTTGACAGTGGCGAGTCACGCAGTATGTAGAATATGTTGGTTGTAGGTAGCACGTCAAGCTTTCCTCTAACCTGTAGTCTGTCAATTTCTCCTTTTATTGATGCTAAGAAGTTGACATAAGCTTTACCGTATGCCTCAGAACGCCCAGTCTCTTTAGAATCTATTAAAAGGAAGTTTTCTGCTCTCATCAGCAGATTCAAACGTAAATGGTTGGTGTCGCTAAAGTCTAATTCACCATAAGAAGTGAGAGGCTTGTTATTGTTAGCGTACATCTGGAAGTTCTCAAACAACAGTTTTGAGTCAACAATACGTATAGGGTCATCGTCAAACCTCATCTTTATTCCGTAAGGTATACTAATTAAGCTGGCAGACTCTACGTAGAGTTCGCCATTGACATTGGGATTAGAGGTGTTTCCACGTATAGTTAACACGCCCTCGGTATAGCCTTCCAGACCAATGATTCTTTCAGGAATAAATCCGTTAATCATGCTCAGAGGAAACTTCTCAAGAGTTATGTCCGCATTGGTGTTTGAGGTGTTGAAGTTGTATGTTCCTTTTACTGTTCCGATTTCGTTGCCGTCAAGTGTCATTACTCCGTCTACATAATGCTCGTCGTTCTCCTTTGGCATATATACTATGTCAGTACCGAGGTTACCAATCGGACAGTTTTCGTATATCAGATCATGTGTGTTGAGACTTGAAGAGATAGAGAAGCTTTCATCATTATCTTGGATGAAATGTACGTCACCATCGAGTAATCCGCTCACGTTTGGTGCGTAAGGTATTGCTGATAGAAGTCTTTTAATGTCTAATTTCGTTATGGAGAGAGTGATGTCCTGTAGCGCATCAGTATTCTCTTCGTTAGAAGTACTATATAGCGTGATACCTGTTCCTCCTTTTGATATCATGTCTACATCGGCAAAGACACGGTTGTTATGCCCCAACAGTATATAGTTGTCGTCCTTTAGCTTAAAGGATTCATAACCAATGACAGGGTTATCAGGCGTGAGATGAAGCTTGATGCCGTCTTCTACCATTGTGGCATCAAAGCCCAGTTTTAGTCCTAATTCATTATTCTCGTCATAAAATGAATTGTTAAGAGATATACCGTGTTCCAGTACTTCTCCGTTGTAATCTACTTTGAATATGTAATCGTTAGGAGCGACGTTATGTACATAACCAGAATATACTATGGCGTAAGGAGTGTTAGTGCTATTTATGTTTAAGGCTACGGTGTCTAACTTATATCCGCTTGAGGCAAATCCCTTCACCAAGAGGTTAGCATTTATGCCATCTTCACGTGAGGTGGTAATGGTAGCATCTACTTCGTCATAGTCTACCTCATAATATTTTATGAAACGGTATATTGGATTTTCTTTAGAACTATGAAGTGAAACCGATAGTCTTGGTAGTGCCTCACGAAGCATAGTTTGGTCTATGGTCCTTTCTGCAAATTGTTTTTTTATTTCTTTATTTAGTTTGTCAGAAGCATTTAATAGTTTCTTATAATTATTCTGGGCGTTTAATCTGAATATGAAATCTCCACAGTAGACCTTAGCTATCGTAGTGTCCATATCCGTGTGACAGTCAACTGTTATGTCGTCTGGTCTATATGTCTTGGCTGAGTCGGTAATAGTAATATCGCCACAGGTACCCTGAAGAGTATGGGTGTTCTTGAAATCTGACATAACGTCAAGGTGGGTGCATACGGAGACCTTCAAAGGCTTGTCTACAAGCTTCAGTTTACACAAGTCAGCATAAGCCAATTCTGTCATAAATGTAGCGTCGAGGCGTTTAGTATTTACAAGAGCGTCAATGTCTATCTTGCCGTCTATAAGCTCGTTATGAGCATTAAGGCTTGCGTAGGCTCTACCGCCTTTTAATGTTAGATTCGCTTTAATGTTGTTTAGATTATACTTATCATAGTTTAGCCTATCTATCTGTGCTTCAGATTTAATCCATGTTCGGGTAGAAAGTACGTCTGTACCCTGTCCTTCTATTTTTGCGTTGCCAGTAAAAGTACCGATGCCAGCACCAGCATAGAAATGGCCTATATTCAGACTGCGTGAATATACAGACGCTTTATAAAACATATTGCCAAGGTTTATTTCTCCCTTTGCAGCAATCTGTCCTCTGCCTTCTGTTGCGTTTAAGGAGAACAAGTAGTCCGCCCCTTTAATGTTTAAGTCACCTACTGCGTGCATAGCAGGAACCTTTATTGTTGGAGTGAAGCGAGAAATTATAGGGTTGACATTTTGTGTTCGTATGTCTGTGTGTAGGCTTGCGCTGAAAGCCGGACTGTATATGTTGTTGGCTAATGACATAAAGCCATTTGCTTTTCCATTAGCATTAACCGTGAAAGCTGTGGGTAAGTTAATAGAAAAAGTCGGTATGTGCAGCTCTTCATAGTTGCCTTCAGCTATTCCGGTAATTGATATAGGATAATTAGGAAGGAGATTGCTATATTCATCCATACCTATAGCATTCAATAGTAAATCTATATCTTGTTTGCTTACAGATGCGTATATGCGTGCTTTGGTTGTACCTTTTTGTTTGTTGGGCGTTGAATTAAATGAATTTAAGTTCATGTCAAGTTGTATGGCAATGTGGCTTGACGCTGTTTTAATATTGCATCCCAACTTAATAAGTGTAGAATCCATGGCTACATCAGCGTTTGCTGCCGATATAACAAAGCCGCTTCTTTCCTTAAATGATAATTTCTTGATACTTAAAGATGTATTCGTTGTATTATAGCTAATAGAATCTATCTGAGCATTAATGTTATCAATAAACAAGTGGTTAAAATCAAGTTTTTTGGTAGTAGAGTATGGTTCTGCACTATTATCGTATTGCACAGAATTATTCTTAGCTACAATCCTTCCTACCTGATAGAGTCCTCTTTTCAAATCAATGACTCCATCATTAAGCGTTAGGTCTTTTAGCTGTGTTCCAATGCGAAGTGTGTCACCTGAAGTGTGAAGTAATAAGTCGCTATTGGTGATTTTTAGTTCTTGTAGATGTATGCGCCATACGTTTTCTGATGTTGTCGTATCTTCCGGAACCGAGTCGTTTAGAGCTACGTCAAGATGCGCATCATCCATAGTGAATCGTTTAACGATTGCAAAACTTTCAGGTAATATAACAGAAGCGATAGGATTATCGCCTATAACGGCTATTCTGCCAATACTACCGCATACACGTGCCTGTGGGATAAAATCTGCGGTGTGTATCTTTATGCCTGCAATCTCAAGAACATTGATACGTAAATGTTCTTGCAGTAAAGGCGTTACCTGAATGCTGGCTATGGCTCTGTTGATATATGCTATAGTATCTTTTCTTTGTGGTAGAATACTGTCTTGTTTAAGTACCTTCACTTCCTCTAAACTAAGGTTAAGAGGAAAAGCAAGACGTACATAACCAACAGAAATGTCCATTCCTGTTGCTTCCGATGCACTCTTACTGGCAATACCAACAGCCCAGTTTTGAACTGGTGGCATATATAAAGCTAACGCTATGAGAAGTATTACGACAAATGGACTTATAAGGGTTGTAAGCCATATTTTAACATTCCTTGACATATCTCTATAATGTATCTAAGTTATATGGTATTAAGGAAAATAGCATATTGTCAACCTTTACAGTATAAGGGGTAACAATATTGCTACGTTATCTCTGTATAAGCTTTTATATACATCGATTGCAAATTTACGAATTTATTTTCAGATTATAAAATTTTTTTGTACCTTTGTCCCACTATGACGAAAAACATTCGAAATACAATATATACAGCATTTTGTTTCTTTACTGTTTTGCTTTGCTTTTCATGCAACGGCGCTAAGTATGTTAGTGATGATGAACTGTTGCTTACTCAGAATACTGTAGTTTCAACGACTCCCCATGTATCCATAGGCTCTCTGTCACAGTATATAAAGCAATCGCCCAACACAAAATGGTTTTCTTGTTTGAAAGTGCCATTGGGGATATATTCTATGTCAGGACAAGATTCTACGAAGCGAATTAATAAAATATTACGTAGCTGGGGAGAGGCTCCCGTTATATATAACCCATTATTGACAGAACAGTCTGTAACAAGTCTTAAGCAGGCAATGCAAAACATTGGCTATCTTGATGCAGATGTTACAGTTAAAGAGAAAATAAAGGATAAACGTGTAAAGGTTTGTTATCAAATAAATTCGGGTGATAGATATGTTGTAAGGAAAGTTACATACAATATAGCTGATTCTGTTATAGATTCGCTGCTACAGATAAATAAGGTATGGGATAAAGGGTTAAAGGCAGGACAACCGTTTTCTGTAAATGCGCTATATGAAGAACGTAACCGCTTAACAAATTGGTTGGCGGATAATGGCTATCTGTATTTTAATAAAGAGGCAATAACTTTTAATGTCGATAGTTCGCGACAGGAACGTAATGCCGATGTGACTCTTAATCTGGGACTGTATAGAAGTGGGTCTAATGACCCTTTGAAGCCCCATCCAAGATTTGTAATAGATAGTGTTACGTATCGTTTCGCTGACTCTCTGAAACCTATAAGATACAGGACCCTTGATATCAATACCATTCTGCGTAAAGGATATATATATAAGGAAAGTAGTGTTCAAAGAACATACTCAAAGTTCGCAAGGTTGGGTGCGGTACGTTCTACGAATATCAGGTTGGTACCACAGACTTCAGACTATAGCTTATATACAGACAGTGGCACATTTATACCTGTAAATGCCGAGATTTCGTGTGTGATGAGAAAGACGCATAGTCTTCAGATCCAGCCTGAGGGTACAAATACAGCAGGAGACTTTGGAGCGGCATTGTCATTAACTTATGAGAATAGAAATGTTTTTGGAGGTTGTGAATCCTTTACACTGTCGGCTCGAGGAGCGTTTGAGGCAATCAAAGGACTTGAAGGTTATCAAAACGATAATTTTACAGAATATAATTTTGAAGGGAAACTTACATTCCCTGAATTTATAATTCCAGGAATTGGACGTAATTTCTTACGCCGTCACAATGCTAAAACAGAATTGCTGTTGAGCTATAACCGACAGAATAGACCAGAGTTTCATAGAAGGGTCTTCACAGGGACATGGCGTTACAGGTGGCAGAACTCAACAGGTAGAGTAGGCTATCAATACGATTTCTTAGACCTCAATTATGTTTCTATGCCATGGATATCCGATACGTTCAAAAGGGATTATCTTGATTCTTCGCAGAACAGAAATGCTATACTACGTTATAACTATGAGAATTTGCTCATAATGAAAATGGGTATGGGCGTAACATATAATGATGGAAAGAATTTCCTTAAGGTAAATGTTGAAACTGCTGGTAATACACTGGCAGGGGCTGCACGCGTCTTCAATTTTGATAAAAATGAAGATGGGCAATATAAGTTCGCACTTGTGGCTTTTGCACAGTATGCAAAGATAGATGTGGATTACACACGTCTTATCAATCTTGATCATCGTAATGCTTTAGCTCTTCACGCACGTTGTGGCGTGGCTGTTCCATATGGTAACAGTTCTATTCTTCCATTTGAAAAAAGATACTTCGCGGGAGGGGCTAATAGTGTAAGAGGTTGGAGCGTACGCGAATTAGGACCTGGCAGGTATAGAGGTACTGATGGACGTATTGACTTTATAAACCAGACGGGAGATTTTCGTATAGACTTAAACGCGGAACTACGTTCACAGTTGTTTTGGAAATTTCAAGGTGCCTTATTCCTGGATGCAGGTAATGTATGGACGTTGCGCAATTACCCTGACCAGCCTGGTGGTCAGCTTACGTTGCGAGGACTTTATGACGAAATAGCTGTAGCGTATGGAATGGGACTGCGGTTAAACTTTAATTATTTTATACTTCGATTAGATCTGGGTATGAAGGCTATTAATCCGAACTATACTACTTCACGGGAACATTTCCCTATTACGCATCCAAACTTCTCTCGTGATTATGCATTGCATTTTGCTGTAGGGTTGCCATTCTAATGCTGTCAGAAGAAAATTTATAGGATAGCGACTCATCGGGAGTGTTGATGCTCGTTGTCTCTACTGGTGGACAGAATAGTTACAAGTAAAAGTTCTTGCAAATGTCTTCGTACCATGTGCTACGATGTCCTTCTGTCATGAGACATTTGGTAGTGGTATTTGTGGGAGCTATGTGCTTGCTGATACTCAGTATAACTCTCTTGGCAGCTTTTCTCTCAACAGTTTTGATGAATAATCTTTTGTTTATAAAAAGGTTGTTGTAAGCGCACTCTTCCTCTATTCTACCTAATATATTCGTAGGTATAATGATAGTACAAACGCCGTCATTGCTCAGAAATGCATCGATTCTGTTAAGGAGGGTATGAAAAGGTAAAGAAGCAGAATGGCGTGCAGCAGTCCGTTGAACATCAGGAGATGTTAGTGAATTTTCAAAAAAAGGAGGATTGCAGACTATGCTGTCGTAAAGCACTTCTGACGTAAAATCGCTTAGGTCTGTATGCTTTATGACAATACGTTCTTTGTATGGTGAGGATTCAATGTTCTGTGAGGCTTGTAGAGTTGCATCGTGGTCAATGTCAATCCCTGTAATAAGTGCGTTAGGATACCGTTGTGCCATCATCATTGCAACCAGTCCTGTGCCTGTACCTATATCTAATATTCTTGCGCCTCCTTGTGCACAAGCACCGAGTAGAACACCATCAGTGCCGACTTTCATTGCACATCGATCCTGGTGCACAGTGAACTTCTTGAACTGAAAGAATGAGTTAGCCATAGCTTTCTAATCTTTTTTGTAAGTTAACAATTTCGTCTCTATATTTTGCTGCCTGCATAAAGTTGAGAGCCTTAGCAGCTTCCTTCATTCTGTCGGTAGTAGTAGCTATGGCTTTCTCCAGTTGCGCCTTAGTCATATGGTCAATGATGGGTTCTGCTGCCATAACTACTCCGAAGTCTGGTTCTATGTAAGGTATAGGCTGCTGTGCGACTTTTTTATGATCAGCTCCTACAGGAGAAGCTGTATTCAAAACTACTGTAGGATTGCTGTTCATCTTGAGCTTGTTGAGGGTATCCTCTGATTTGATAACTTTTGCTATGCTCTCCCTCTTGATGTCCTTCTTAATTTGTTGAGGAGTAATGCCGTGCTCCTCGTTGTACGCTATCTGCTTAGCCCTTCTTCGCTCTGTTTCGTTTATGGTTTGCTGCATACTCTCTGTGATGGTGTCGGCATACATTATGACTTTTCCATCAACATTACGCGCAGCTCTGCCAGCGGTTTGCGTGAGACTTCTGTGTGAGCGCAGGAAACCTTCTTTGTCAGCGTCGAGAATTGCTACTAACGATACTTCCGGTAAGTCAAGTCCTTCCCTGAGAAGGTTTATGCCGACAAGTACGTCATAGTTGCCTGCACGTAAGTCATTGAGTATTTGCACTCGATCGAGAGTGCTAACGTCTGAGTGGATATAGCTGGTTTTAACACCGTTATTAAGTAGGTATTCCGTAAGTTCCTCTGCCATACGTTTGGTTAGAGTAGTAACGAGTACCCTTTCATCTTTTTCTTCTCTGATGTGTATTTCCTCTAACAGATCGTCAATTTGGTTTGAGGTGGGTCTTACCTCTATTGGAGGATCCAGTAAGCCTGTAGGTCTGATAACCTGTTCGACGACAACTCCTTCTGCGGCGTTCAGCTCGTATTCCGCTGGTGTGGCAGACACGTAAATGGTCTGGTTCAGCATCTGCTCAAACTCCTCAAAACGTAAAGGACGGTTGTCAAATGCTGCTGGCAATCTAAATCCATATTCTACAAGATTCTGCTTACGGGAACGGTCACCACCATACATGGCTCGAATTTGCGGAATGCTAACGTGACTCTCATCGATAAGCATGAGAAAATCCTTGGGAAAGAAGTCGAACAGGCAGTATGGTCTTTCGCCAGGTTGTCTTCCATCAAAATACCTTGAATAATTTTCTATGCCAGAACAATGTCCCAATTCCTTAATCATTTCAAGGTCGTATTCAACCCGTTCCTTAATACGTTGAGCCTTAACAGAATCTCCAATAGAGTTGAAGTAATCTATTTGGGCAGAAAGATCGTCTTGAATCATGCGTACCGCCCTTTCTTGCTGTTCCTTGGTAGTAACGAAGAGGTTGGCAGGGTAAATATGATATTCATAAAATGTTTCCTTTCTGCGCATAGTCGTGCTGTCCACTTCCTCAATGGAATCAATCTCGTCATCCCAAAATGTTACGCGAAGTATGTTTTCACTGTACGCCATAGCTATATCTACAGTATCACCTTTTACGCGAAACTCGCCTCTTTTTAATTCTATATCGTTTCTGATATATAGTGCGTCAACCAATTTTCGTAATAAGTCATTACGCTCTATTTGTTGTCCTCTCTTAATAGAAATAATGCTTCCCTGCATAGCAGTGGGGCCACCCATACCATAAATACATGATACTGATGAGACGACTATAACGTCCTGTCTGCCAGAAAGAAGAGCGGATACTGCAGAAAGCCTCAGACGGTCGATATCTTCATTTATTGCAAGGTCTTTCTCTATGTAAGTGTCTGTTGTGGGAAGGTATGATTCTGGCTGGTAGTAGTCGTAGTATGACACGTAATATTCTACAGCGTTGTTTGGGAAAAAAGCCCTCATTTCCTCGTATAATTGTGCGGCTAATGTCTTGTTGTGACTAAGAATCAGCGTAGGTCTGTTGACTTGCTGTATGACATTAGCCATGGTAAAGGTCTTTCCTGAGCCTGTAACGCCAAGTAATACCTGTGCTTTTTCACCTCTGTTGATGCCGTCAACAAGTTGTGATATGGCTTCAGGTTGGTCGCCTGTTGGCTTGTATTTTGAAGTGAGTTGAAATGTTTGCATTAATGAAAAGAATGATTATTAGTGCAAAATTAGTCAATTTCAATGTAATAAATGTTATAAAGGCATCTTTTTTTTCAAAAAAAACACTAAACAACTTTGGTATTAAGAATATAATGTGTAACTTTGCACACTGTATATGACTATTATGCGACACCAGAGAACAATAATGAAAAGATATTTCTCAATTCCTACGTTATTCCTTGCGGCTATCTTATTAGGTAGTTGTGCCAAGGAGTTTAATGCCGTATATAAATCAACAGACAATGTTTACCGTTACGAATATGCGAAAGAACAGTACATGTTAGGTAACTACCAGCGTGCCTCTCTGTTGTTAGGTGATATGGTGACGGTAATGAAAGGAACAGACAAGGGCGAAGAGTGTCTTTACCTCTACGGAGAGGCAACCTATGAAGGTAAGGACTATGAATCCGCTTCTGAAATTTTCAAAAAGTATTATACGTCTTACCCTAAGGGAACGTATGCAGAACTTGCATCATTTAATGTAGGAGAATGTCTGTATGCAACAGTCCCTGAACCACGTCTTGATCAGGCTCCTACGTATCAGGCTATTAAGGCATATCAGGACTTTATGGATGTTTTTCCTTTGAGCGTACATAAGGAAGAAGCAGAGAAAAAACTGTATGAGTTACAGGATAAACTCGTACAGAAAGAGTTGATAAATGCAAAGCTATATTATAACCTCGGTACTTATTTCGGAAACTGTACGGGTGCTGAAGGGGGTGGAAATAACTATGAGGCGTGTATAGTGACGGCTCAGAATGCTTTGAAGGATTACCCTTTTACATCGTTACGTGAAGATTTTGCCGCGCTCATCATGAAGAGTAAGTTTGAATTAGCACTTCATAGTGTAAGGGAGAAACAAATAGAACGCTTCCAAGATGCCGAGGATGAGTGCTATGGATTTATTAACGAATATCCAGAATCTAAGGATAAATCAGTTGCTGAGAAATATATACAGCGATGCAGACGATATATTTCGGGTGAAGCTGTTAAAGAGAAAATTGAGGAAACGGAAAAGTAAGGGAATCTTTGTATGCTCCCTTTGGTAAAGTAAAAATAAAAATAAAATAAGACAATGGATTACAAGAAATCAAAAGCTCCAACAAACACAGTTACACGTAACATAATGGAACTGAGTGAGGGTACTGGTAACATTTATGAGTCTGTAGCTATTATAGCAAAACGTAGTAATCAGATTGCTGCAGATATCAAGCAGGAACTGAATAAAAAATTGGCGGAATTTGCTAATTATAATGACAGTCTTGAGGAGGTATTTGAAAATCGTGAACAGATAGAAATAAGTCGTTTTTACGAGAAACTGCCAAAACCAACTCTTATTGCTACGGAGGAATTTCTTGATGGCGAAATATATTGGCATGACCCAGCCAAAGATGTGCGTCGTGATGATGATGATGACTTCTAAACATAATGCATATGTGGCAGCGTAAACAGACTATATATCTAATACTCGCGTTGTTCCTAATGGTTATAGCGGTATTCATGTCAGAAGAGTTGGTTTTACAGATTGCAAGTGGGTTGACAGCTTTACTGGCAGGTGTAACGATATTCTTATATGGAAACCGTCCATTGCAAAGAAAAATGTGCGTTGTGGGGCAAATTCTTATTCTCTTATGGGTGATATACTATGCAGTGGTATATTGCTATATGAATACAGGAAAAGCACCACTGCAGTTTGAACTGTGTTTGCCTGTTGTGGCATATATAATGTTCCGTATGGCAAATGTGGGAATAAAGCATGACGATGACCTTGTGAGGTCTGCGGATAGAATAAGATAAAATATTTATATAAAAAAAAGGTGCGAGCACTGTCAATAATGTCAGGGCAGCACCTTTTTTTTGTTAAAGTGAGGTCGTAAATAGACTATGTTTTATCTGATTATTTGCACATACGAAACAATGTCTGCTAAACGGTGGTGATTTATAACCGCTATAATGAGATAGCTACATAAACTCTAAACAATATAGAAAGATGCAAGTTAATAAATTATTCATTTTACCATTAACTGTATTAGGGGTGGTAATGTTTACATCGTGTGGGGAAAGTATACCTTCTAATCCACATGAAGGAGAAGTCGTAACTGTAGAAGCTGGTGATGCAACTTTTGATATGGTGTATGTTGCTCCAGGTACTTTCACAATGGGAGCTACTCCAGAACAAGAAGGTGTCGACGATTTTACAGAACGACCTGTGCACCAGGTGAAGTTAACAAAAGGCTATTTCATAGGAACTACAGAGGTGACGCAAGAGCAGTGGCAGCTTATAATGGGCAAGAATCCATCTTCACAAAAAAAATTCAATGGCAAAGCTGATTTGTCATTACCTGTTACTGATGTTGCTTGGGTTGATGCTCAAAAGTTCGTAAGGAAGCTCTCTGAATTGTCAGGTCACAAGTTTCGTCTACCGACTGAAGCTGAATGGGAATATGCTGCACGTGGAGCATCGAAGACTTATAGCCGTCAGTACAGCGGCTCACAATATCTAGATCAGGTGGCGTGTTTCAAACAGACAAGTGATGGTGTTACACATCCAGTAGGGCAATTCCGTCCGAATGAAATAGGGACATATGACATGAGTGGTAATGTATCCGAGTGGGTTGCTGATAACTTTGAAAAATATAATGATAGCACTCAGGTAGATCCTTGTGTTACAATTTCTGATACATTAGCTCATGTAGTACGTGGGGGATGTTTTGCATACAAAATGAATCAATGTAGAACGGCCTCAAGAGAATCTTATCAGTCACGTGATAAGTCTAATTTAATAGGAATACGTATTGTAATGGAGAAAGAGTAGAGATAACTTCTAAGTGGTTGCAGCTTATAAACTGTCTATAAAAAAATTCTAAATAATGTGAAAGGTAGAAGAAAAATAACAAAATGTAAGTAAAAAAGCGATAAAAACGACTAAATGCTATAATTTTTATTGTTTTTTCTTTGCGTTAACGAAAAAAATAACTACCTTTGCAATCGCAAGCAAATAACAGCTGCATCGAAGTCTCAGAAACTTTAGTTTGCAGTATATACAACAACCAACAAATAAAAGAAAAAGAAAATGAATGCACAGAAAGTGATTGAGAATCTTAAGATGAGATTCCCTAATGAGCCAGAGTACATCCAGGCAGTAAGCCAGGTTCTCCCAACAATCGAGGAGGAGTACAACAAGCACCCAGAGTTTGACCGCGCTAACCTTATTGAGCGTCTTTGTATTCCTGATCGTGTTATCGAGTTCCGCGTTTCATGGGTAGACGACAAGGGTAACGTGCAGACTAACATGGGTTACCGCATTCAGCACAACAATGTGATTGGCCCTTACAAAGGTGGTATCCGTTTCCACCGTTCTGTAAACCTTGGCATCCTTAAGTTCCTTGCTTTCGAGCAGACTTTCAAGAATTCACTCACAACTCTCCCTATGGGTGGTGCAAAGGGTGGTTCTGACTTCTCACCACGTGGTAAGTCTGACGCAGAGGTAATGCGTTTCTGTCAGGCATTCATGACTGAGCTTTACCGCCACGTAGGTGCGGACGAGGATGTTCCTGCAGGTGATATTGGCGTAGGTGGTCGTGAGGTAGGTTACCTCTTCGGTATGTATAAGAAGCTCACACATCAGTTCACAGGTATGCTGACAGGTAAGGGGCTTGAGTTTGGTGGCTCACTGATTCGTCCTGAGGCTACAGGTTATGGTAATGTTTACTTCCTCGTTAACATGCTTGCTACACGTGGCATAGAACTGAAGGGTAAGACAGTACTCGTATCAGGTTCTGGTAACGTTGCGCAGTACACAACTCAGAAATGTATTCAGCTCGGTGCTAAGGTGCTGACACTTTCTGACTCTGATGGTTATATCTACGATCCAGACGGAATCGACGAAGAGAAGCTCGCTTACGTTATGGAGTTGAAGAACGTACAGCGTGGTCGTATCCGTGAGTACGCAGAGAAGTACGGTGTTAAGTATGTAGAGGGTGCTAAGCCATGGGCTGAGAAGGCTGACATCGCTCTTCCTTCTGCAACACAGAACGAAATTAATGAAGAGGCTGCTAAGACCCTCGTTGCTAACGGTGTAATCGCTGTATCTGAGGGCGCTAACATGCCTACAACTCCAGAGGCCATCAAGGTATTCCAGGAGGCTAAGATTCTTTACTCTCCAGGTAAGGCTGCTAATGCTGGTGGTGTATCAGTGTCAGGTCTTGAGATGTCACAGAACTCAGAGCGTCTTCGTTGGTCTTCTGAGGAGGTTGACGCTAAGTTGCACGATATCATGAATGATATCCACGCTAACTGTGTAAAGTACGGTACAGAGCCTGATGGTTATATCAACTATGTAAAGGGTGCTAACGTTGCTGGCTTCATGAAGGTTGCTAAGGCTATGATGGCTCAGGGTATTGTATAAGCAATATTGTACAAAACAGTATATAATAATTGAAAAGGTGAATGTTACTAATATGTGACATTCACCCTTTTTTGATTTACATCGCATGGACTATGTGTTTTTAGAATTATCCTAAACATTATTTAAGAAATCATTATGTCCTCAGAACTAATATTACGAGATGTTTCGTTTCTGAATCTTATGCAGAAACGGATATTTAATGTGCTCATCATCGCCAATCCGTATGATGCCTTTATGCTGGAGGATGATGGTCGAGTAGACGAGAAAATTTTTACAGAGTATATGCAGTTGGGTCTGCGTTATCCGCCGTCGTTTACACAGGTATGCACTATAGAGGAAGCTTCATCTGCACTTGACAGTACGCAGTTTGACCTCGTTATATGTATGCCTGGTAACCGGGACAATGATGCCTTCGATGTAGCTCATGCTGTAAAGCAGAAGTTTCCAGATATACCGTGTGTGGTGTTGACACCATTCTCTCATGGTATTAGTCGTCGAATGCAGGATCTTGACCTTAGTATCTTTGACTATGTTTTCTGTTGGTTAGGTAACACGGAGCTGATTCTATCAATAATTAAGTTGATAGAAGACAGAATGAATATTGATAACGATACAGAGGCGGGAGTAAAATGTATATTGTTCGTAGAGGACTCTATTCGTTTTATGTCGAGCATATTGCCACACCTTTATAAGTATCTCTTGACGCAGAGTCTTAACTTTGCAACGGAGGCACTTAATTCTCAGGCGGAAATGTTACGTATGCGAGGAAGACCAAAAGTAGTTGTGGCGCGTAATTACGAGGAGGCTTGGCAACTATATGAACGTTATAAAACTAATATGCTTGGCGTAATAACTGACTGTCGTTACCCTCGCAATGGGGAAGTCGACCCTGTGGCAGGTATAGAGTTACTGCGTTCTATTCGTCAACAAGATGAATATTTACCCATGATACTTGAGACTGCGGAGCCTAATATTGAGAGTAACATTCCTGGGGTGCGTATTATCGATAAGAATTCTAAAAAGATGAATATAGATATGCGTAATATTCTTGCAGAACATTTCGGCTTCGGTGACTTCCTGTTTCGTGACCCTATAACGAAACAGGTTATACAACGTGTACGTAATTTAAAAGAATTACAAAATGTAATATTTAAAATACCACACGATAGCATGGAGTATCATGTTAGTCATAACCACATCTCACGTTGGCTGGCGGCTCGTGCAATATTCCCTGTATCGGAATTCTTAAAAGATATAACATGGCACAAATATCCTAATGTAGACGTACATCGTCGTTTGATATTTGATGCCATAGTAAAGTACCGTCACATGAAAAATATAGGTGTTGTGGCGGAGTTTAACAGGGACAAGTTTGACTTCTATTCACACTTTGCTCGTATCGGTGATGGTTCTTTAGGTGGTAAGGGAAGAGGACTTGCCTTCCTTGACAATATCATCAAAAAGCATGAAGAGTTACATAAATTCGAAAATGCTAAGGTGATGATACCCAAGACGGTAGTGCTCTGTACTGACATCTTTGATGAATTTATGGATAATAATCGTTTATGGGAAATTGCTCTCTCTGACATTTCTGACGAGAATATTCTCAAAGCATTTCTCTCTGCGGATTTGCCAGACAGATTGCGTGATGACTGTTGTGCCTTTATTGATGCAACTCGTTCACCGCTTGCCATACGTTCATCGTCATTACTGGAGGATAGTCACTATCAACCTTTTGCAGGAGTGTACAGCACGTATATGATACCTTATTCAGAGGATAGAGAACAGATGCTTTCTAATCTTGCAAAGGCGATAAAAAGTGTTTATGCTTCTGTGTATTACCGTGATTCTAAAGCATACATGACGGCGACGCAAAATGTCATAGACCAAGAAAAAATGGCTGTGATTCTGCAGGAAGTTGTGGGACAACAGTATGGACAGTACTACTATCCTAATATCAGTGGTGTTTTGCGTTCACTTAACTTTTATCCGTTAGGTGATGAACGTCCTGAAGAAGGAATTGCCAGTCTTGCTTTGGGATTAGGTAAGTATATCGTAGATGGAGGACAGACGCTTCGTGTTTCTCCATATCACCCTGCTCAGGTCTTGCAAATGTCGGAAATGGAGATCGCTTTAAGACAGACGCAGACGCAGTTTTATGCTATACATATGCCTAATACTAATGATTCTGTGGGCGAAGCACTTGATTTCTCCGTGGACGATGGCTTTAATATAAAGAAGCTGATGGTGAAGCAGGCAGACGAAGATGGAGCATTGATGTATATAGCATCAACATTCGATGTTTATGATCAAGTGATACGTCCAGGTCTGTATGAAGGCGGACGCAAGATAATATCAATGAATGGAGTCTTAGAACAAGGCGTATTCCCTTTGCCAGAGCTTATGCAAATGTCTTTACAGCTTGGTGAGGGAGAGATGCGGCGACCTGTGGAGATCGAAATGGCGTGTAATATACATCCAGACAAGACAGGTGAGCTATATTTACTTCAGATACGTCCGATAGTAGACACCAAACAGGTGCTTGACGAGGATCTTACTAAGATACCTGATAGTGAATGTCTGCTTCGCTCGCATAATTCTCTCGGACAGGGAATAATAGACGGTATGCGCGATGTGGTATACGTAAAGGTTGGGGAAAATTTCTCTGCGAGCAACAATCCACGTATAGCTGATGAGATAGAGCGCATCAACCGTACCTTTATCTCAAATGGAGAATCATATGTGCTGATTGGCCCAGGAAGATGGGGATCAAGTGATTCTTGGTTAGGCATACCAGTAAAATGGCCGCATATATCTGGCGCAAAGTTAATAGTAGAGGAGATTTTGCCGTCGTATTTTGTTGATCCATCACAAGGTACTCATTTCTTCCAAAATCTGACATCACTCGGTGTAGGTTACTTTACTATTGATACCCATCATGACCGTAACGGTAATCCTGTTAATAAAGAGCATAGTTATGGTCAGGCGGAATTAGAAATATTACGCAGAGAATATCTTGATTCTCTACCAGCAATATATGAGACAGACTTTGTGCGTCATGTGAGATTACCGCAACCATACACGATAAAGATGGATGGCATGAAGCAGGAAGGTGTGTTTGCAAGGGACTAACATCTTTTCTTCCACATTTATAGAAAACACACAAGAAAGGCGATAACCCCAATAATGAGATTATCGCCTTAAATGTTATATCTCTGTAAATGAATATTATTTTATGACGCCCTGCTCCTTGAATATACCTTTCAGTATTTCAACAGATCTGTCTACCTGTTCCTTAGTGTGAGTTGCCATAAGAGCATATCTTACGAGTGTATCTTGTGGCGCACATGCAGGCGGAACTACGGGATTGATGAAGACACCACGTTCAAATGCTAATGCCGTGATAAGGAATGTCTTGTCTACATCACGGATATAAAGTGGAATGATAGGTGACTCTGTATCACCAATTTCGAAGCCTTCCTCCTTGAAACGCTTAAGAGCATAATTTGTTACGTCCCACAGCTTCTCTATTATCTGAGGCTCGGTCTTGAGTATGTCAAGTGCCTTTTGTGCTGCTGCTGTGGCAGCAGGGGTATTAGATGCAGAGAAGATATATGTACGAGCGGAGTGACGCAGATAGTTGATAGTATCCCAGTCACCAGCAATGAAACCACCGATAGAGGCCAGTGACTTAGAGAATGTGCCCATGATAAGATCAACCTCATCTGTTAAACCAAAGTGGTCGCAAACGCCACGACCATGGTCTCCAAATACACCGATACCGTGAGCCTCATCTACCATGATAGAACAGTTGTATTTCTTCTTTAGTTCAACAATCTCTGGTAGTTTGCAGAGATCACCTTCCATAGAGAATACACCGTCGACAACAATAAGTTTTATAGCCTCATGAGGTAACTTCTTGAGAATATTCTCAAGATCAGCCATATCATTGTGCTTGTACTTCAACTGCTTGGCGAAACTGAGACGTCGTCCGTCTACGATACTTGCGTGGTCACGGTCATCACAGATAATGTAGTCTTCACGGCCACCAATAGCAGCTATAACACCTGCGTTTACAGAGAAACCAGTAGAGAAGCATAGAGCATCGTCTTTGTGTACGAATTCTGCAAGATCTTTCTCAAGTTTTACGTGTATGTCAAGTGTTCCATTTAGGAAACGGCTGCCAGCGCATCCCGTACCATACTTGTCAAGAGCCTCCTTGGCAGCGTCAACTATACGCTGGTCACCCACGAGACCTGTGTAAGCGTTAGAACCAAACATGAGGACCTTATGGCCACCCATTTCAACTTCAGTACCCTGTTTGCCAGTTATCTCGCGGAAGTAAGGGTAAACACCAGCTTCCATAAACTTCTGTGGCAATCTGTACGATTTAAACTTTTCTTGTAACTGTCCCATTATAATGTAATGTGTGTTATTTCTTTATTTGTGTATGAACAAAAATATAGTCATTCGAAGCGCAAAGTTAAATAAAAAAATTGACATAAGGTAATTTTTTGTCAATAAAATATTTGTTTCGTGAAAATATCACAACATAAATCAACTAATGTGCTTTTTTTTTGTAATTTTGCAGAAAACAATTGTAATTTTGCAGAAAACAACAACAATCAAAAGATGACAAAAAAGAGAATAGCATTTATTGTAAATCCTATATCAGGTACCTGCAACAAGGATGTCGTTCCCGCACTTGTTAGTAAGCATATTGATACATCACTTTTTGATACTAATGTCGTATTTACAGAGTACGCAGGTCATGCTTCCGAATTGGCCACCAGTTACGTGTCTGAAAAATATGACATCGTTGTTGCTGTCGGAGGTGATGGTACCATCAACGAAGTAGCGCGTTCACTTGTAGAAACCCAGACTGCCTTAGGAATTATACCGTGTGGTTCTGGAAATGGCTTAGCTCGCCATCTCATGCTTCCTATGAATTTTGGAGGAGCTCTCGACATAATTAATATGGCGGAGATACACGATTTGGATTATGGTATTATAAATGGTCATCCTTTTTTCTGTACTTGTGGAATGGGTTTTGACGCGTTTATTAGTAAGAAGTTTGCTGAGGCTGGCAAACGCGGTCCTCTAACTTACATAGAAAATGTACTAAGAGAAGGACTGTCTTACAAGCCAGAAACGTACGAGCTAATCCTTGACGGGAACGAGGAACAGCGTTACAAAGCATTTCTTATCTCAGTAGCAAATGCGTCGCAGTATGGAAATGACGCATACATTGCACCGCAAGCTTCTATGTCTGATGGTTTCCTCGACGTAGTAATAATACAGCCGTTTGATATTTTGGAGGCTCCACAAGTAGGTATAGACCTACTAAACAAGACCTTGAATAAGTCTTCAAAGATAAAATGTTACAAAGCCAAGGATATAGTCATTAAGCGTAAGTGTAGTGGGGTAATACATTATGATGGAGATCCTGTAGAAGCTTCGTCAGAGCTACACATAACTTTACGTAACAAAGGAATAAAGATGGTAGTGAATCCGTTGGCGGATAAGAAGAAGCGTCGTCCTAACTTGGTGCAGAGTGCATTTAGCTCTTTGTTTAACGAGATGAATTCTGTACGTGAAGAAGTTACTAACCCTACCAAGCATGTAAAGGCTCTAAACAATTTCATACAAAGCAAATTATCATGACAGATACATACCTTACCATTGCCAAAACAGCGGAGGGATATTATACAGAGAAGCGCAGTAAGTTCTATGCCTTTGCGCATCATGTGCAGACAGTGGAAGAAGTAAAAGAGTTACAGACGTTTTATAAGAAGAAGTATTATGATGCACGCCATGTATGTTATGCTTACCGTCTTGGTCCAGATGGAGCGCAATTTCGCGCCAATGATGACGGAGAGCCCTCAAGTACAGCAGGTAAACCTATCCACGGAGTTTTGCTCAGTGTAGGACTTACGGATATAGTCGTATTCGTTATAAGATATTATGGTGGCGTAAACCTTGGTACTGGTGGTCTCATCGTTGCCTATCGTGAGGCAGCGCAAGATGCATTGTTACATGCAGATGTAGAAGAACGACAAGTAGAAGAAACATACACCTATACGTTTGCCTACCCACAGATGAATTCCGTTATGAAGGTAGTTAAGGATATGCAACCCCGTATAGTCTCTCAGGACTTTCAGACTACGTGTAGCATAACGCTCTCTATCCGTAAAAGCCTTATGCCGCAGTTGAAGCAACGTCTTGAAGCGTTGGCTTTCAGTTAGTTGGACAGTTACAGTTTATTGGTTGTGGGTTATAGTGCCATACACTACTGCAATCAACTATTACATACGCCTATAGCCCACAACCTTCAACCACAACCTATTACTTCACTACATGTGTACCAAGGAAAAATGATTTTTCCATATCGCCAGTAGTATTAAAGATGTCGGCTTTTGCAGAGATGTTATCAAGGTAATTTACCAGTTGGGCTTCTGGTGTAGCAGGTTTCACAGGAGAACCATATTCAAGTTCACCATGGTGAGCAAGCACGCAATGCACTATTAAGTTTATCTCCTCCTTGTCTATTCCCGCTTTCTTAAGAATAGTCTGTATCATCTGGGCAGACATATAGATGTGACCAAGGAGATACATATATTTAGTATATTCCCCTTCCTTCGTGTATTCGCGTGTCTTTCCCCAGTCATGAAACATTATTGCAAGAACACATCGCTCAATCTTCATGTCCTTTTTATAAGGAATGGTTGGGAATATTCCCTCAAGCATATGCAACATCTGGTAAGTATGATTTAGCAGTCCACCAGGAAATGCATGGTGTACTGTCGCAGATGCAGGGTATTCTATATATAAGTTGAACAAAGTCTGTGCTTGTTCCATGATAATTGCTTTTATACTCTCATCATTACACATATTGCATAGATTCCCGATGCACTCGTCCCATTCTTCTTTCTTTATCGGACGAGGAATAAGGTTATATAGAGGATCGGTCTCGTTAGGTTCAGGACTAACTTTCATCTCCATTCTTGTGGTAGATTTTTTTCCTTGATAATCACGCAGATTAGTAAACTCTACCACTTGTCCTATCATTGGTCCCATGTCTTTTGCCACGTCAAAGACACAGACCGTCTCATTGCCATTCTCCACACTTGCAATCTTAATGTTAATATATGGGCTGCCATTGCGAGCAACCGCATCCTGACGTGAGGTCACTATGTATCTTGTCATATTTTTATTATTACTTATTGTTTGTGTTAGGTTTTATTTCATCAATAGTTATAGAAAGATGATAGTAGTCAGATATTCTCATAATATCAGCGATTTTCTGTTTATTACTGATATTAGAGTATACATACCATCCGTTTATCTCATGTTGCCACACTCTTCCTGGTTCGACCTTTCTTTTTTCTCTACTTACTAAATTATATCCTCCATGTTCTATTCCTAATCCTGCAACACGCTCAAGACCAATCTTCGACAATGTAGCAACAAAAGTGTCAATAGCAGAATTATGCCAGATTACCGTACCATCAGGAAATGTGACACGCATTCCTTTTGTATGATTCTCTATTTGTTTTGTTGGTGTATGTAACACCTTTGTACTACTGTCTAATTTATTAGAAACAGGTACATTATTTCTCGGTGTAAGTGTTTTTGCATCAATAATCTCGCTAATTTTAGTTTTACGTGATAATGAAACACTTAATGGTTCACCTGGATGATACTCTACGACAAGAACAATTTCTCGTTGAATTTCGCTAAGTTGGGGTTCTATATTTTGACTTAGCACAGGGAGAATTTCCTCCTTAATAATCTTTTCCTCCAAATTATCTGCGGCCTTCAATAATTTATCATCTATTGGAAGATTCTGCTCACGTAGAAATCTTAATGTGGTGTATAGATCTTTTAGTGTATTCATGATGGGTGTTGGTATATTTTGAATGAAATTTTTGAAATACAGGTTAGTATATTCGATATGGCAAAGTTACATTATTTTTTTCAATATAGCAATATATGTTTTATAAATTATTCTGCATAACACTTATAATTCGTAATTTTATCACAAAATAGTTATGGTGTATGGTTATATAAGAGTCAGCAGTGACAAACAGCCGGTAGAGAACCAACGATTTAAAATTAACAACTTTTGCGAGCGAAATAAGTTGCCGATAAATGGTTGGATAGAAGAAACGATTAGTGGAACAAAGTCCTATACGAAACGCAAATTAGGAAAATTATTAAAGCGAATACAGAAGAATGATCTAATTATTTGTGCAGAGTTATCATGCTTAGGACCTTTGCTTTCGGTCTATCAGCGGAGATAGAGCGTAACCTTATCAGTCCAGCGCACCAAGGAAGCATTGGCGAGAAAAAAGGCAGAAGGAGTCATTCTTGGTATACCTAAGAGGCGTAAGACTTCTCCGGAGAAGTATAAACTTCATAACAAAACTTGCTTATACAAGAACTATTAAAAGCAGAAGTCTCGAAACGTCAAATAGCGAAACTATGCAAAGTTGACAGAAACTTATTAGACTGCTACATAAAACTCTTTATTTCAGAAAATAATTGAGCCTTTATGTGCAGCAAAACGCATCAGCGTGTGAGTTCCATGGTTCTGACTCGTGGATAATCTTATCTGCTATCGAACAGAGCATCAAACGTTAAATAGAAACGGTAGGAATGCCATTAAAAGATTGGGACATCAACATCTATCGCGGAGTACTTACTGGTTGCAACGACGTCTTCATCATCTCTACAGAGAAGCGTGACGAGACACTCGCCAACTGCCAGACGGAAGACGAACGCAATCGAACGACTGAACTTATACGACCTATTTTATTATTTCCTGCATAATTGGATTAATAGGAACAGAACATGAAATAGCCTTTTGGGGAAAATTTTTTACATCTTTTGATTACCAAATGCTTAACCCCGTCTATTTCTTGTATATTTGACTTCATCATTAATATTGTATCGCATGGAGACTAACCTGTGAAAATAAGAAACACGCAAAAAACTCTATACAAACCAGATAATTTGCTCTTGGGTAATTCTTGCCTTGGCATATTTATGAGTCTCTTACATTGTTCTTTTGATAAATGTGATATTTCTGAGAGCTTTCTTTCTTTTTCTTATTCCATCTTGCACGCTTTACCGTTTCCATATCAAACCACTCCACGACATCTGCTCTGTTCAATGCGGAATGTAGTGCTTTTGATACATATTCTTTACGTTTTCCTTTTCTCTTTGTCTCTATCTAATCAGATATACTGTTTATAAATTCTGTCGTTACATCTTCAATAAGTGTATCTTCATAATTTATTTTTTATATTTGCAAAATTCCAGAAGGCGACTCTGCGTTTTTTTATAAGGTTCATAGCTTCCCTTCATTGTTCCGTCGGGGGGGCTTCTGTAGGTCAAATTACATAGCGAAAAAGATATGCTAAGCTCTTGCCTTTGTCCGAACCATCTTGCGATGGTTCCTTGAAACGTAGCATAAAACTCGACAAGCTTCCATCCCAATCGATAGTAAGCTCTTGGTATTTTTGTTCTTAGCTCGTATCTCGTCGTTTTCTTTACTGAACAGAGCTGTGGGAATAAAACTTTGCTTTTTTTGAGTTCCAATGTTTTGGGGCAATCTTCCTTGTAATAGTTTGTTTACCAAGAAGAATTTAGTCTCCCCATCTTTGTAGAGCCGTAACCTAAGTCCAAGGCTTTTGCCGAACTCCTGAAAATCAATGGTAATCATAGAAGATAAGTGCTTTTAAATCTAAACACACTTATCGTAAATTTTTAAGTATACAAATAATACACTTCTTAATGCACATTTTATGCACAAATTTCGGCTCACCCGTAAAATCCTGTGTCTACCCAAAGATCATAGACAATCTATAGAGAAAGAAGTCAAGATCTACAACCCCTCTGAGCTGAGCTCTA
>CAKQDQ010000013.1 GCA_934229335.1 uncultured Prevotella sp. | reverse complement strand
GACTATACGCTGTGCAAGTCCCTCTGCTATGGCTGTCTTACCTGTACCAGGCTCACCTATAAGTATAGGGTTATTCTTTGTTCTACGAGAGAGAATCTGCAACACACGACGAATCTCATCGTCTCTGCCTATGACAGGGTCAAGCTTGCCTGCCTTAGCATCGCCAACAAGGTTCTTTGCAAACCGTTGCAGAGCCTCTTTGTTTGTCATTTCTGGTTGATTCATCATCATAACTAACTCCTTTCTTTTTTAATTTATGTTTCTGCTTCCTTCTTCTCAAAGTATATACCACCGCTATTTGTAGTGCCATTTTGTCGAAATCACAGTCATATTGTCACAAAATGGCGATTTCTGTATCATTTTCTACCCAATAAGCTTCACAAAAAATAATCTACGAATTATTTGGATTTACGTTAAAAATAGTATAACTTTGCAAGCGAATAGAAACCACAAAGGAGGCATACTCCTATACATACATATTTTATTTAATAAACATCAAAGTCTCTATGCATAAAAGAATTCTAACACTTATCATCATGCTCTGCACCCTAACACTTAACAGCAACGCCCAACTAATGGTGCAGCACCCTTGGCAGGGGAAAAGAGTGGCATACTTCGGCGACTCTATCACCGACCCACGCAATACGGCTTCTAATAATAAATATTGGAATTGGTTACAGAAGTGGCTGGGCATTACACCATACGTATATGCTGTTAGCGGCAGACAATGGAACGATATACCACGTCAAGCAGACAAACTGATGAAGGAACATGGGGATTCCGTAGACGCCATCATTATACTTATGGGCACGAATGACTATAATAATGGGGTGCGTCTCGGTAAATGGTACGATGAGAAGGAGGAACAGGTAATGTACGGTCACGGCAAACTTAAGGAGATGGTAACACGTAAACGTCAGTACCTATGCATGGACAAAGATACTTATCGAGGCAGAATTAACATCGCGATGGATAAGATAAAACGTATGTACCCAACGAAACAGATTGTCGTTCTCACTCCTATACACCGCCAGAACTTCCACCTCAGCGACACAAACTGGCAGTGTTCTGAGGACTATACCAACAAATGTGGCGAGTATCTGCAAGCCTATGTTGACGCGACAAAGGAAGTGGGCAACGTATGGGCGGTGCCTGTAATTGACCTTAACGCTGTATGTGGGCTGTATCCTATGCTTGATGAATACGCACAGTACTTCAACAATGCGGACAATGACCGCCTACACCCTAACAATAAGGGACACGAACGCATGGCAAAGGCATTGATGTACCAACTGCTCGGAATTGCTGTTTATTAAAAATAAATATATAAAAGAGTCTATCAAACCACGATACGAAATGCTTACCTTTTGTATATTAACCTGCACATACAACGCAGAAAAAGAACTACCACGCACCCTTGAGAGCGTGAAGACGCAGACGTATGCGCATATTAACCATTATATAATAGACGGACTATCGTCTGACGGCACCGTGAACCTCGCTAATCAGTACGCTAAAGAATGTGAGGAGAAAGGCAGTCACCATCATATCACCGTGACAAGTGAAAAAGATGGGGGGCTGTATGACGCCATGAACAAAGCTATAAACATGGCGGAAGGTGACTATCTCGTGTTTCTTAACGCTGGCGACAGCCTCGCTGACGATACCACAATAGAAAGGATTGTGAGACAGTTGGAACGCAATAAAAGCGAAGAACTGCCTGGAGTTATATACGGAGACACTGACATAATTAACGAAAGAGGCGACTTCTTGTGTAAAAGACGACTGCAACCACCAGAGAACCTTACATGGAAATCGTTTCAAATGGGAATGCTTGTGTGTCACCAAGCATTCTACGCACGAACCGATTTGGCACGTGCTACGCCATACGACCTAACATATCGTCTGTCTGCTGATGTGGATTGGTGCATCAGAATAATGAAAATGGCAGAAGAGAAAGGGTTAGCTTTGCACAACACTCACCTCACACTGTGCAAGTATCTTGAAGGTGGAATGTCAGTAAAAAATCATAGAGCATCACTGATAGAACGTTTTAAGATTATGGTAAAGCACTATGGTTTATTACGCACATTATGTGTTCACTTTTGGTTCTTAATCAGAAAATAAGTAACATTTATTGGTTGTTTTACAAAAAATAGCTAACTTTGCAAGCGATATACATAACAAACCAATAATGAATAGGATATTAGCACTACTCTTCTCACTCTTAGCCATCGCGCCAACAAACGCAGAGACACTGTCACTTGACTCTTGTCGTGCACGTGCTTTACGCGCAAACAAGCAGATGAGCATGGCAAAGGTGAAGAAGACTACGACAGAAAATCTTAAGAAGGCAGCAAGAACGAAATATCTGCCGCACCTTGACGTTACTGGAGGATATATGTACTCCAGCAGAGAGATTTCGCTACTCAGTGATGACCAAAAAGCCATGCTCAGCAACGCTGGCACAAACGCTACACAAGCATTAGGCGGAAAGCTCGCTCCTATCACCGGACAAATGGGGCAAAACGTGTCTGCTACCATACAACAAATGGCAGCACAGGGAATTATTACCCCTGCACAAGCACAGGCTTTTGGTAATATTGCTAATAAAGCTGGAGTCGCTTTCGGACAATTAGGACAAGAGATGGCGAACCAGTTGGCACAAGCTGGTGATGCACTTGGACAACAAATTGTGGACGCTTTCAACACTAATACACACCATATGTTCACTGCATCTGCCATAATAACTCAACCTATATATATGGGTGGAGCAATAACTGCTGGTAATAAAATGGCGGACATAGCGGACAAAATGGCAAACACCACTATTGAAGCTACAGAAGACAATGTTATCTTCAGTATTGACAATACATATTGGACTGTCGTTTCACTGCGACAAAAGCAACGTTTGGCAGAGAACTACCTCGAACTCGTAAAGAAATTAGAAAGTGACGTGCAGAAGATGATTGCCAACGGCGTTGCTACAAGAGCCGACGGACTGAAGGTGAGCGTTGCGGTTAACGAGGCTGACATGACTAAAGCTAAGGTGGATAATGGCTTGGCACTTGCTAAGATGAGCCTATGTCAGCTATGCGGAATGGCACTTGACAGCGACATAACTCTCGAAGACGAGAACAGCGAGGAACTGACAGCAGAGCCTATGGGGACATACAACGTGTCAACAGCATTTGAAAAAAGACACGAACTACAGCTGCTTACTAACGCTATAGACCTTTCTAAGCAACAGACTAAAATAGCACAAGCAGGATATATGCCACAAGTAGCACTGATGACAGGTGCCGTTTTCTCTAACCCAAGTGTCTACAACAGCTTTGAACGCAAATTCAAAGGAGCTTTTAATATCGGCGTCATGGTGAGAATACCTGTGCTTGACTGGGGAGAAGCTACTTACAACGTAAGAGCGACCAAATGTGCTACCACGCTTGCCGAACTAAAATTACAGGAGGCTCAAGAACTTGTAGAGCTACAGATAAACCAGTGTAACTTCAAAGTCAGAGAGTCATCAAAGAATCTTGCAACAGCAAAGAAGAACATAGAGCGGGCTGAAGAGAACCTACGATGCGCCAACATCGGGTTCAAAGAGGGCGTAATGCAAACAACAGACGTTATGGCTGCGCAAACATCATGGCTACAAGCGCAAACGCAGAAGATTGACGCGGAGATAGACATGAAGCTCAGTGAGACAGCATTAAAGAAGGCTCTCGGCGAAATGTAATTTAGTATATGCCTAAATACACAAAGAATGAAATGACCAAACAACAGCATTATGGAAAATAAAGAACAACATAAAAGCGTAATAATGGCTCTCGCAGCCTTCAGCATAGCAGTAATACTCGTAGCAATAATTGGCTTCCTCACTATCGGCAAGGACGATGAAGTGATACAAGGTCAGATTGATGTAGAAGAATACAGGGTCTCAAGCAAGGTGCCTTCACGTATTCTTGAACTGAGAGTAAAGGAAGGTGACTACGTTCACGTTGGCGACACGCTCGCTATTCTCGATGCTCCAGAAGTGGAAGCGAAGAAGATACAGGCAGAGAGTGCAGAGAACGCAGCGGCTGCTATGAGCGAAATGGCACAAGCAGGAGCACGCCAAGAGCAGATACAAGGTGCCTATGAGCTATGGCAACAAGCTAAAGCAGGACTCGATATTCATAAGAAGTCATACGAACGTGTGCAGCGTTTGTTTGATGAAGGAGTGATAAGCGAACAGAAGCGCGACGAGGCTTATGCTTCATACAAAGCTTTTGAAGCGCAGGAGAAGGCAGCAAAGAGCCAGTATGACATGGCAAAAAACGGTGCACGCAGTGAAGAAAAGGCTGCTGCCAAGGCGCAAGTGAACCGTGCCAAGGGAGCTGTCAAAGAAGTATCGTCATACATTAGCGAGACTGTACAGGTAGCCCAGATTGAGGGTGAGGTAACTACTATATACCCAAAAGTCGGAGAACTGATAGGAAGTGGCTCTCCTATCATGACTATCAGCATCATGAACGACGTTTGGGGATCCTTTAACATGCGTGAAGACCAACTCAAGGGCATAAAGAAAGGTGATACTTTTCAGGCTTATCTGCCTGCCTTCGACAAAGAGATTACACTTAAAGTATCTTCTATCAAAGACCTTGGAAGCTACGCTACATGGAAAGCTACAAAGTCAAATGGACAGTATGACATGAAGACATTTGAGGTAAAGGCACGTCCTACGACAAAGTTCGATGGACTACGTCCTGGAATGTCTGTCATAATTAAGTAATGTTACGATAAAGATAACAACCATTAGCTCCCAACCAGCCTAAGAAAACATTGAAAGCAACAAGCAAAATACCAGGACTGTTAAAGCGTGAACTGCTTATATTGCTGCGTCACCCGATATACATAATCTGTATGGTGGTGCTGCCAGTATTTGTCACCTTATTCTTCACTTCACTGATGAATGGAGGACAGCCAGTAGAAATGCCGATAGGTATAGTAGACAACGACAATACTACAGTAACGCGAAAGCTTACACGTATGATAGACAGTTTTCAGTCTTCGCATGTCGTTGCGCACTACCCTACTATCGATGAAGCGAGGAAGTCTGTGCAACGCAACGAGATATACGGCTTCATTTACTTCCCAGAACACATGACTCAAGACCTCTTGTCGGCTCGACAGCCCAAGATGTCAATATACTACAGTAACGTTTCGCTTACAGCTGGAGCACTATTGTATAAAGAGATGAAGGTGTTGTGTAACCTTGGCTCCGCCGCTGTAGGTCAGTCTACGCTGTTAGCCAAAGGAGCTACTAAGCAGCAAGCTACCGCTTTTCTTCAGCCTATCACGTTAGACGCACACAACATTGGTAACCCTTGGGTAAACTACAACATCTACCTAAGCACAATGTTCGTACCTACGTGCCTTCTTCTCTTTGTCTTTCTGATGACAGCCTATTCGTTAGGCACTGAGATAAAATTTGGAACACACAAGCAATGGCTACAGATGGCAGACGATAACTTTGCGTTAGCTCTGTTCACCAAACTGTTTCCACAGACTATTATATTCCTTTTCACCATGTCAGTCTGCATGGTTTATATGTTTGGAATACTTCATTTTCCCGCTCCAGGCGGTATGCCCCACCTCATATTTCTATGCATTCTGTCAATAATCGCAGCACAGGGCTTCGCTGTATTTATTTTCGGACTTGTGCCATCTCTGCGTATGGCGATGAGTGTTTGTTCACTATGGGGCGTACTAAGCTTCTCTATGGTAGGTACAACATACCCTATCTTTGCCATGGACGCTCCCCTTCAAACTATGGCGTGGCTCTTCCCCATGCGTCATTATTACTTGATTTATCAACTGTGCGTATTCAATGACTATCCGTTGGCAGACGCTTCATCTGCCATAATCGCCCTGCTTTGTTTCACCATACTACCAGCATTTGTAATAAAACGAATGAAAAAAGCATTCAACGAGTTCGGATACCAACCATAATCAACTATGTTTACAGAACTAAAAGCCATACTAAAGGATGAAGGCGTGCTGCTATTCTTCTTCTTCCTCCCTATCGCCTATCCCCTGCTCTACTCGTGGATATACAATAATGAGGTAGTACGCGAAGTGCCAGTAGTACTCATTGACAACTCTCATTCAGCCCTTAGCCGCACCTTTGCAGAGAAACTTGACGCTACACCAGACGTCAATGTTGCCTACCGCAGCACTGATATGCTCGAGGCAAGAAGCCTGATAGGTCACAGCAAAGCTTATGGTATCATATACATACCGTCAGACTTTGACCGCAGTATAGGCAGAATGGAGCAAGCACACGTCTCTGTATACTGCGACATGAGCTATATGCTCACCTACAAAGCCATCTTCGGAGCCGCTACAGCGGTATCCCTTGATATGGGTACCGACATACAAAAGCATCTGCTCGGCAACAAAACTAATCGTGAAGACGAGATAGCTACCCACCCATTAGCTTACGATGAAGTGCCGATATTCAACACTACAGGTGGTTACGGCAACTTTATTCTGCCAGGAGTGCTTGTGCTTATCATTCAGCAAGCCATACTCCTCGGTGTCGGCATGATATCCGGTACAGAACGAGAAAAAGGCTTTGCCAACTATGTTAAACAGAAAGGCATCTCCATGTTTACACGAACCGCCAGCATCTTCTGTGGCAAGTCCTTAGCATACATACTGATATTCTCCGTCATGTTAGCGTGGATAACGCTTGCAGTGCCTCACATTTTCGGCTTTGTCTCATTGGTTCACGGCAGAGACCTACTATTATTCCTCACGCCATACCTTCTCTCCTGCGTCTTCTTCGCCATAACATTCAGCGAGTTAGTACGCTATCGCGAGAGTGTAATGCTCATAGTAGTATTCACGTCAGTGCCATTTCTGTTTCTCTCAGGTGTCAGTTGGCCTCAAAGCAACATACCAGGAGTATGGCAAGGTGTAGGTGCGTTAATACCAAGCACATACGGTATACGCGGTTTTCTGCGTATGAGCAGTATGGGAGCATTACTCCCTGACGTAGCCGATGAGTTTAAGGCACTATGGTTACAGACCATATTCTATGCCTCAACCGCCATGTTTGTAATCTGGCGCAGAGTAAAAATGGGCACAAACGCCGTGACGACCTCCCAAGAACCAAGAAAACAACCACTCTAACCACATATCAAAAGATGGATACCAAACAACAATCCTCAACCCCAAAGAGCTATGTGGATACCGAACAGTTATCCATAGCCAAGAAGACTATTGTTGGCATACAATTTCTCTTTGTAGCCTTTGGTGCAACAGTCTTAGTACCCCTACTCATCGGTATCGACCCAGCGACAGCACTATTTACAGCAGGTGTCGGCACGTTTTTGTTTCACTTTGTCACCAAAGGCAAAGTACCTATATTCTTAGGTAGCTCCTTTGCCTTCATTGCCCCCATCATAGCAGCCACCAAGCAGTGGGGACTACCAGGCACCATTGCCGGACTTACCAGCGTATCTTTGGTATATTTCATTATGAGTGCCTTAGTAAAGTGGCAAGGACGTAAAATCCTTGACCGTCTCTTTCCACCCGTAGTCATAGGTCCAGCCATCATACTTATAGGCCTATCGCTCTCTGGTAGTGCCGTAGACATGGCAAAGACAAACTGGATACTCGCCTTTACATCCCTCATAACAGCCATTCTTGTGCTTACCTTCTGTAAGGGATTGATGAAGTTAGTGCCTATTATCTCAGGTGTAGTAGTAGGTTATATATTAGCCATCACACTTGGCGAAGTAGACTTCAGCGGTGTCGCTGCAGCTTCATGGCTGTCCTGCCCCGTCTCTTTCGACACCATTACGCACTTTGAGTGGAGTCCATTCCTATACATGATACCCGTTGCCATAGCCCCAGTCTTAGAACACATCGGCGACGTCTACGTAGTTAGCGCAGTGGCAAAGAAAGACTTTGTAAAAGAGCCAGGACTACATCGCACCATGTTGGGCGATGGCATAGCATGCCTTTGCTCCGCTTTCCTTGGCGGTCCTCCAGAGACTACATACTCAGAAGTAACGGGAGCCATGTCAATAACCAAGGTAACAAGCCCAGCCGTAATACGCATATCAGCCGTTACCGCCATTTGTTTCTCTATATTCGGTAAGCTCAGCGCACTGCTGCAAAGCATCCCTCAGGCTGTACTTGGCGGCATCATGCTGCTGCTCTTCGGTACAATCGCCAGCGTTGGCGTGCAGAACCTGATGCAGAACAAGGTTGACATGAACGACACCCGCAACGTTATCATCATATCAGTAATGCTCACCATGGGTCTCGGTGGAGCCGTTCTCTCGTCAGGAGCTTTCGCTATCTCCGGTATAGGACTATCTGCTGTTATCGGTGTAATACTAAATCTCGTTCTGCCTAAGGCATCATGATAGCACAATATCAATACCATAATCACGCAACTGTTGCAATAAGAAGTATCATGGCAGTATTGCTACTGTCTCTTTTCACATCGTGCGTAGACGTAGACGATTACAGCAACACCGCTACAGACAACACCGAGGCGTTATGGAAGATTATGGACGAGCACTATTGTTTCTTCCCAGAGAAAGAGAATACATTAGGAGTAGACTGGAACGACGTACACTCACGCTACAGAGCCAACGTTAGCGACAAGATGTCACGCACTCAACTGTTTGAGTTCTTGGGCAACATGATAGGCGAGCTACGTGACGGTCACGTCAACCTCTCAGCCTCTTTCGATTACGCTCGCAACTGGTCGTGGAAAGAAAGCTATCCCGCCAATTTCTCCGATACACTACAACGACGTTACCTCGGCACCGACTACCGCATAGCATCAGGAATGTATTACCGCATACTCGACGACAACATCGGTTACGTTTACCTCGGTAGCTTCTCAGACGCAATAGGCGATGGCAACCTCGACGAGATATTGTTGTACCTTGCTCCCTGCACAGGACTCATCATAGACGTGCGCAACAATGGCGGAGGTATGCTGTCAGAAGCTGAGCGTGTGGCGGCACGCTTCTGTAATGAGAAAACACTCGTTGGCTATATGCGTCACAAGACAGGTACTGGGCACACCGATTTCTCCGCTGCGCAAGAACAATACATTGCGCCGTCAGCAGGCATACGCTGGCAGAAAGCGGTATGCGTGCTGACCAATCGTAGTGTTTACAGCGCAGCAAACGAGTTTGTAAAGTACATGAAGCGTATGCCAAATGTAACGATAGTGGGCGACCATACCGGTGGAGGCTCTGGTATGCCATTCTCATCAGAGTTACCTAACGGTTGGAGTGTACGTTTCTCTGCCTGCCCAATGTATGATGTAGACGGAAACAGCACAGAGAACGGCATCGCCCCAGACATAAACGTCAGTATCAGCGACACCGACTTACAGAAAGGCATTGATACTATAATAGAATCAGCCAGAAGAGAATTAAAATAAGGGTTTTGAAAATCGCATTTACATTATGCTACAAGCACATTTGTATCATGCGATTTTCAGAACCCTTATTTTTCGTTTTATCATAGGGTAAGAGGCGTTATGGCATACGCCAAGAAGCTGAACAGACAATTCATTAGCTCCCATTGCCACCTCCCCTAAGCACTTATCTCATCATTTTCTTAATTATCTTCTCCAAATCTTCCTTATCCCTCACGTCAATTTTGAGGTTAACCAGATTACCCTCCCTATCAAAAAGGAAGTAAGACGGATAACTGTTCACCTTTAGATAACGCTCTATGGTCTCCTGTTGTACCGCCGATAGGTTATAGTGCGCTACGTTATCGCCCACAACGTCATATTCTTTTATCACATTCTCCCATGACTCCTGCGGACTGCTATTGGCGAGATATACATACGCCATAGGATAGTTCGCAAAGAAAGAGTACAGTTCTTTGGAGTGCGACAGAGCCTCTTTACACGGTGCACACCATGTACCCCAGACATCAACAACCACAAACCGTCCCTTGTATGGAGCTATTATTTTCTTTAACAGAGCCTCACCTTCTGTGATATTCTGTAAATCTTCGGAAGACTTTAGAACGACCTTGTCAAACTCTTTATTCTCTATCGCTACATACTTCTCCTGCTCCATCTCCACATTACGCCAGATATCAGGATTCTTCACCATCTCTTTCAGAAGGTTATAACTATTCTGTTGCAAAGGACAGCGGTCATGTTTGAAGTATTCCATAGCCGTATTTGCCATCATTATATCCTTTAGATTATCGTCGCACCCCAATGAATCGAGCGTAGCGTACTGTTTCTTCAGTCTATCATAGAAAAGCATATCATACAGCTTTGAGCTGACATCCTTCCGTTGCACGAACATTTCAAACTCTTTACTCAATTCCGCAGGCACTTTTCCTATGGCTTTTACACGCTCCGCTAACTTTCGGTCAGCATCCGTACATACCAACTCATCTATCTTGTCCAAGATGTTAACACCGGCAGAAGCACGTATTCTGTCAAATTCACATTCTATATATCCTAAGAGAAAACTCATACACTCACGATGCAATGTGTATGGTTCTTCCATCTTCCCCCACAGCTTTTCATCGATATACCGTTTCACTTCTGGCAACAGTTTCCAGTTAGTGTTCCATTTTGTATGTACCATTTCTGTAGCCTGATTGCAGAGAGTGTTACCGTATCTGTACTGTTTGAAACGATTAGACAAATAAGGATGCTGGACGCATAAGCTATCAATATACTCCTTTTTACTCTTTAGCAGACTATCAGATTTATGTATATACGCCTCAACACCATTCTTTATTTCTTCATTAGAGATGTACCCCCCATCCAAAGGAAACCTCATCAATTCGTTCTGTAGCCTTGCGTCATCGCCCATAACATACCATCTGTTCTCGTCAAAGTCAAACAAGAAGAAGTATTCCTTACCAGGTTCAAACAACGTCTGTAGGAACGTACGTTCCCAGTCGCAGAAAAACTCAGTGCTGTTTATAAGCGGTATGTTGACAGAAAAGCGTCCGAGCGAATCCAATGGCGCTGCATACCCTTGCTCCCTATAGTTACCAAGCTCGTCAGAATACATGAATTTATAATACTTCGGTCTCTTTTTTGCATTGTAACAGTCTTTTAGCCATCCTGTAATAGTTACGCTGTCACCACTCTTGTAGTTTGTGTTCACAAAGCCACTTCGTTCATCTTTTTGTGGATAGTCAGGCAATGTGCGACCATTAAGCAGCGAATAGACATCACTCTCGTTGCCTATTTGTATCGTGCGCTTACCCTTTTTCTCCTTGCTTACACTTACCTGAAGCTCTTTACCACTATTAGTGATGACAAAGTTTACAGCCCCGACATTGTCCTTTTGCACAGGTTTGGACTTGTAATTCCAGAAACGGCTCTTGTAAATCACGAAATCATCAAAGAACGCGATGTCCCAATTTCCTGTCTTTTCGTTGCGCCAATATGACGGAAAGAAACGCTTGTTTCTTTCTTCCTGCGACATTATTCCTAATATCTTGAAGTCACTTTCTTTCTCACCCTCCATGAGGTCGAAAGTCTTTGTGCCCACTGGCAATGGCTGGAAATATAAGGTTATATCACAAAAGCCATCATTATTCGTTCTTTTCCATTTGCCCAACTCAAAGCCTTCTGTCCTTGTAGCGGCATACTTCACCCCATTAGCCCTAAGACACGTTTCTTTCGAGAAGCTGAACACCACCTTAGGATGGTCACCCCTGTACCTCATCCTTCCGTGTATAGCCGTATAGTCGCTGGTCATCTCAACTTTCTTTATTTCGAAATTACACCTAAAGAATCCATCACCACTTAAGTTTCCGCTGCTCACAGCAGGGTTTATCCATACCGTTGGCTTACTTTTCGCAGCGCACACAATAACGACAAGCAGTGCGAGTAATGTTGTAATAAAACGTTTTTGCATATTATTTGTGGTTATATTTTACAGATTTCCACACACAAAGGTAATATAAATAATCGACTACAATATATTAAATGGACTTATTTTATTATAATTTTACATTTTATAGCATTGTAACATGAATATAATCACTCTGTCATAATACCGCCTTGCTACATCTTTTTACGGTTAAAAAACATTAAATAAAGAATATGTATAGTAGCACGTATTTAATATTTTATTACCTTTGCTAACATAAGTAGAAACAAGAAGAAGAAGTACGCATACCAAGTCAGAAATGGTAACAGATACTATCATATCAGCATTAACTAACCTATTTGCGTTATTCTGCTCCAGAGGAGGAGTAGACAAGAAGGTATCTGCCAAAATGTTAGATAACTATTTCGGTAGCCATTTCAGCATACGTAACAAAGAACAATATATAAAGCTATATCAGGACCTACGCGAGTTATACGAGGAAATGCCCGGACTCGACATCGAAAGCATCGTAGACGGGATATGCACAGGACTGAAATCAGAAATAAGGCAGGAAGAAGGAGCTATGGTCTTCCTCAGACTGCTGGAATTTTGCGCTAAGACACCTGAACGATTCGATAGTGCCGACCCTATATTTACACGAACAGCCCACAAGTTAGGGATACCCAAGAAGCTGTTTAACACCTTTGTTGACTTCGTGCTTGGTTACGAAAGCCGCGACGTTAAGCTGTGCCGATTCGATGGATTCAAGGCTCCCATCAAGACATTATGGCTCAAGACGATGAACCTAATGATATTCTCGTATGACGGAAGCGACATACGCAACGTGATGTTCAATGACGTTCCTATAGCAAAGGGAATGTATCAGGTATGGGACACCAGCGGAGTACTGAAGAACAAACTGGCAAAACCCGTTTACTACTCCATGATATTGGCGCAATATCACGCAGTAAACAAGAAGGGACGCATTATATTAAGCGGCAGAGACATCGACTTTCACTATCCTAACAGCACCAACGGGCTGCACGGTTTCTCCTTCGACATTCACGATGGCGAACTGATAGCCATAATGGGTGGCAGCGGTTCGGGCAAGACTACGCTCATCTCTATTCTTAATGGTAACATTATACCCCAGAAAGGAAGCGTAAAGATTAACGGATATTCGCTGAACAGTCCTGAAGCAAAAGCCCTGATAGGCTTTGTACCGCAAGACGATATGCTGATAGAAGAGCTGACGGTGTATCAGAATCTCTACTTCACCGCAAAGTTATGCTTTTCGGGAATGTCAGAAGAGGAGATAGACAACAGGGTGAACACTACGCTGAAAGACCTCGGACTGTACCAGACGCGTGACCTCAAGGTAGGCTCTCCCATCAAGAAAGTAATTTCTGGCGGACAGCGTAAAAGACTGAACATTGCCTTGGAGCTGATTCGTGAGCCTGCCGTGCTGTTGCTCGACGAGCCTACATCGGGTCTTTCTTCTGCCGACACGGAGAACGTTATCTCTCTGCTGAAAGAGCAATCGTCACGCGGAAAGCTAATAGTGACCAACATACATCAGCCTTCTTCTGACGTATACAAGCTCTTTGACCGTTTGTGGATATTAGACAAAGGTGGCTACCCTGTATACGACGGCAACCCTATTGAAGCTATAACATACTTCAAGACAGCCGCTAACTATGCCGATGCCGATACCAGTACCTGCCCTGTTTGTGGCAATGTGAACCCAGAGGTGCTTCTTAACATCATAGAAGAGAACGCACTTGACAGCAAGGGACAGATTACTGACGAGCGTAAGGTGACTCCAGAGAGATGGCATGAGATGTATCTTGAGACAAGAGAAGGGCTTGCCGAACCGCAAAAGGTGGACATACCGCAGACGTCTCTGCATAAACCAGGGGTGATAGAGCAATGGTGGATTTTCGTTAAAAGGAGTGTACTCACAAAAATAACGAACCTGCAATATTTAGCTATCACGCTACTTGCCTCGCCCCTACTCGCCATGGTTTGCGCGGCACTGACTCGCTATACTCCGCCTGATGAAGACTACTCGCTGATGGACAACAAGAACTTTGTATCATATATGTTCATGGCTATCATAGTGGCGACGTTTGTCGGCATGAGTGGTTCGGCGGAAGAGATTATCAAAGACCGCGCACTACTGAAACGCGAGAAGTTTCTTCGTCTGTCATACCATAGCTATATATGGTCGAAGGTGGCTATTATGGCGGTGGTATCACTGCTACAAACACTTCTGTTCATTATAGTTGGCAACAGCATAATGGGTGTCACAGACCTGACATTAACGTGGTGGGGCATACTGTTCACAACGGCGGTGTTGGCAAATCTCACTGGGTTGCTGCTGTCACAAAACCTCAGCTCGGTGGTGGCTATATACATCACCATTCCTATACTGCTCATTCCGCAGATACTGCTGTGCGGACTGGTGGTGAACTTTAGTGACCTTACGCCCAAAAGCACTACTGGCAACGTGCCACCAATAGGCAACATTATTCCCTCAAGATGGGCATATGAGGCTTTAGCCGTGGAGAACTATGCCGACAATGCCTACGAGAGAGAGTTCTTTGAACTGGATAAAGTAAAGTATGAGACGCAGTACTACCGCTACGGTCTGATATACGAACTGCAATCAGCTAACGAATCTCTAAAGGCAGACGCAGAGCAGGGCAAGCAGCAAGACGAAGCTCAGAAAGCACTAATACGCAACGAGCTGCCATACGTAGCAAACGTATGCGACATGAAAGAATATGCTGGACGCTACGATTACACCTCACTGCACGCATATCTTGACCAAGCGGAGCAAAAGATGATAGACGTTGGCAACGTGGCTACTCTCAATGCCGACAACATGATGGTGGATAAAGAAGCACGCTTAGGACGTGAGGGACTGCTGGGACTAAAAAAAAATAGCTTCAACCTACAGTTGCAAACACAGCTTGCTGGTTACGATGCCAAGAAGCTATGCGAGGTGGTTGGCGGACATGTAGTGCCGCGAGCAGGCTTCGTGTACCTCACACCACGTACTAAATACGGCAACGCACCATTCTACAGCAGTGTGAAACGCATAGGTAACCTGTCAATACCCACACTGTGGTTCAACCTCGGAGTAATGGCACTGATGTGCATTATCACAATAATGATGTTGCTATACGACGTGCCAGGACGCTATATACGAAAGGAATAGCTGTCAACCAGCCACACAGTAATGTATATAATTAAAAACTAAATTATATTAATTCTAAAACTAAAGAACTATGAAGAAACTGACATTCATTGCAGCTGCCGCAGCAGCTTTGGTACTCGCTTCATGCGGAGGTAAGAAAACTCAGACTGAACAGGTACAGAGCGATTCAGTATCATTTGAGCAGTCACAGATTGAACAGAAGATTATGGTGGAGCTGGACTCTATCGCTAATATCTACACTAACCTTCCTTCTGTAGAAGGCGTGCTGTCTAACGGTAAAATAACGCTGTCTAACGATGAGCTGAAAGCTAAGCCATCTTATCTCATGGACCTCAAGTCTATCGACAATCTCAGCTTGCTGTCACAGAAATATCGCGCGCTCGGCGTGCTTATAGTAGACTCTAAGGTGGCTGAACTCTACAAGATGGACACCGACGCATACAAGGCTGCCATCACCAAGATTGCTACCGACGTTAACGATCCAAGCATTAAGTTCAACGAGAATCTCACTGCCGAGGACTTCAAGGCTCGTTACGCAAGTGCTAAGGAGAACGGTCGCCTCAACTTCTTCTGGGAGACTGCTACAGCCGTTGTTATCGAACAGCTCTATGTTATCTCACAGAACGCGGAGAAGTTTATGCCTGCCTTCGACGACAAGAGTGCCTCAGACCTCACCTATCACGTAGCACTGCTGAAGCTGTCGCTCGACGACCTCGCTGACTATGACAACAACATCAAGAATCTTGCGGAAATTCTCGCTCCACTGAACGAAATCAACGCTATCAACGTTGCACAGCTGAAGGAGCAGATAGCAAAGGTTAAGCCACAGATAGAGACTGCTCGTGCACAGATATTGAAGTAATAAATGTGGCGTTATAACAGGTGTTTCGCACCATGTTTATAGCCACATACACAAATGGTAAATTTGGGAAATATTGTAATAAGGGCTCTTTCGCAGTGCGAAAGAGCCCTTATTATATTGCGATTGCTATCTAATAGCATCGTAATAACTATGCTTTTACGACACGAAAAGAATTACGCAAAACCGTAAAATGCTATACAACTGAATAACAGACATTTACAACAGCGACAAAAACAGACTGTCAAAATGGTAAATATAGGAAAGTCTATCTAAGATGGAAATTTCGCTTTACGAAACAAGCTGTCGGAAAAACGAAATCACAATTTATAGGTATTGCGTAATTGAGAAAAACTTACTACCTTTGCACTCGCAAAACAAGGGGTGCCCACTTACGAGGAAACACTTTGTAATGCTACACAGAGGCGGACGCAAAGAGCGTCATCAGGTGTGGTGACGTGTCTGTAATGTGTAAAAGATTGGAATAAAAGCAACGGATAAGTGAGAAACAGTCATTGCCCATATCATTCCTTTTTTTGTTATATAGAAGGCACTAATGCCTTTTGTATTTATACATAAAGAATGTGCTAGGCCCGACGTATAATACTCCTTATGGTACCACAATTATTACCCATCAAAAGGCAATAACTCTGATATGATAAGAAGCAACTACATACGTAGGGGTCTCGTTGTGCTATGTGTATTGGTGACTTCATCAATAGCATCGGCTCAGCACAAGAAAGACTCTGTAGATTTTAAGAAAGCCCACACAGAATTGAGTGGCAGTTTTAAGAAGACTCACCAGTTGGGAGAGGTTGTCGTTCGTGGCAATCAGGTGCAGCGTGTTAATTCATCGGCATACAACGTGATGGCGGTGGACACACGAAGTCTGCGCAATACGAACCTTGACTTGGCGCACGTCCTTGACCGTGTGTCGGGCGTTAAGGTGCGTGAAGACGGTGGATTAGGTTCTGCGGCAAACATAAATCTTAATGGTTTTACAGGAAAACACGTAAAACTCTTTATTGATGGCGTGCCTATGGAGGGTGCATCGTCAAGTTTTGGTATCAACAACATACCTGCAAGTTTTGCCAGCCGCATAGAAGTCTACAAGGGCGTTGTACCAGTAGACTTTGGAGGTGACGCTCTTGGCGGAGCCATCAATATCGTTAGTGACCATTCGCCACATACCTACATGGACGTAAGTTACAGTTACGGCTCGTTTAACACGCATCGTAGCAACCTCGCTTTGGGCTGGACTGGCAAGCAAGGGTTAACCCTCCGTCTCAACGCATATCAGAACTATTCTGACAATGACTATAAGGTAAAAACACAATGGACAGACCTTCAGACTAATGCCGTAAGTCAAGAGGAAGGCTGGTTCCGTCGTTTTCATGACCGTTACCACAACGAGGCGGTAATCTTTCAGATTGGATTAGTGGAAAAGAAATGGGCAGACAAGTTGATGCTTGGCTTCAATTATACTCACGAGTATGCGCAGATACAGAACGCGAACCTTATGAAGATTGTGTTTGGTGGAAAGTATCGCACTGCGCAAGGGGTAACGCCATCACTGCTTTACGAGAAGCGCAACTTAGGTGTTCAGGGATTAAACCTCCGTCTGTCTGCTCGATACGACATTGTAAAAACTAATAACGTGGATACACTCAGCCGTACCTACAGTTGGACTGGCGAGTATAAGGCTAACAGTTACCAAGGAGAGGGAGTACCTACGCTTGCCGAGTTTAAGGGATATACTTTTGCCGGAGTGGCTAATATGACTTACCACATTGGTGAACAGCATTTCTTTACTCTTAACGACACTTACACACACTATCGCCGTCGTACTACTAATAGTGCAGCCAACAACGTGCAACAAACCGCATCTACATTCATGCGTCGTGTAAACAGTAAGAATGTGTTGGGACTGTCATATAAATTCATACCTAAAGATTTCTGGAACATTGTTGCCTTCCTAAAATACTACAACTCGCAAGTGCAAGGCCCTGTGAATGTGGCTTCGTCAGGTCGCGCTGATTATGAGGAACAAGAGCGTGGCAATGATGCTCTCGGTTGGGGTGCGGCAGGCACTTATTTCTTGTTGAACAAGGACTTACAGATAAAGTTGTCGTACGAACGCACCTACCGTATGCCTACCGACCGTGAACTCTTTGGCGATGGAGATTATGAGGACGGCAACGCGACACTACGACCAGAAAAGAGTGATAATATCAACATAAACTTTGGCTACCAACATACCTTTAACGATGTTCACACACTGAGCATTGACGCTGGTTTTAACAATCGTAATGTACGCGACTATATTATCAGGACCATCGGGCAGAAAGGTGTTGCCGTAAGCACCAACCACGGAAAGGTGTTGGGACTGGGCGTAGACCTCGGACTGCATTATTATTTTAAGGATGTGGCAAGCATTGGAGGAAATTTCTCCATACAGAACACTCGCAACAAAGAACGGTTTAATTCGCTTGGAGCTGAGTCTGTAACGTACAACAACCGTGTACCCAATCTACCTTACTCTTTTGGAGGTGCCGACGCTAACTACACTTTCAAAAATGTGCTTGGCAAAGGCAATAAACTTACTATAGGATGGGCTATGCATTATGTGCATAAGTTCTTCCGTTCATGGTCGGGCGAGGGTGCAAAACTGTATGTACCAAACCAGTTGAGTCACGATGCAAACCTCGTATATGCCATACAGAATGGTAGATACAACGTGTCAGTAGAGGCGAATAACTTTACCGATGCCTTACTCTACGACAATTATAGTTTGCAGAAACCTGGACGGAATTTCTCTGTTAAATTCCGTTATGTGTTCTACAAACGATAAGAGTGGAAAGAAAAACATAATCAAAAAAATACATACTAAGAATGAAGAAAACTTATTTCTCGCTGTCGAAAATGACGGCGACAGGGCTATTCTTGTGTCTTTTCGGAATGTCTCCCCTGCTTACAGGCTGTGGCGGTGGCGATGATTCTCCAGCTGACGAACCATCACAAGGAGGCGGAACGGGCAATGAAGGAACGGTACAAAATGGCAAAGGCTCATACTTTATTGCTGTGAAGACTGACCAGGGCACTGAGTATATCATGCAGACCAACAGTCTGACGACTGGCGACCTTAACATTAAAGACAACATAATGGAACTGCCACAGACCAACTATACATGGGTGTTCAGTGACCACGACGCTATAGGCATGGTGTATCAACAGCAGTTCGCTGGCTTAGGATATGGACTACGCTGGACATCAGACAATGCTCAACTGTCAAAACTCGGTGAGTTCCGCGTAGACACACGTTTCTCTAACTATGGTTTCTTCAATGGTCAGTTGGTTACGAGCGTAGGAGGTCAGTTGTCAAATGACGGTACTCGCAACGACGGTGCGACATTCGCTTTCTGGAATATCACGGAAAGTGGTGTAAGACTTGACCATACAAAAACCATTTGGACTGAAGACATAACGGGCAACGGACAGCAGGTAACGTTCTCAAGTATTGTGGATAATGGTGATGGAACGTTCTTAACAGCGATGGTACAGTCTGCCTTCCACCAAACAGGCACGGGCGATGGCTCAAGTGTAGGTGAGGTAAGATACCCTGACAGTTGCTGGGTAGCCAAGATGGACGGTGACCTAAACGTGCTGAGAGTATATCGTGACGATCGTATCAGTTATGCCGCTGGACACTATCGTTCACAGGTGCTCCACGAAGTGCATAAGGCAGACGATGGAACTGTGTACGTATTCTCTAATGCCTTCAACACTGCCACGACACATAAGGCTGGTGCTTTGCGCATAAAGAGGGGTGCTGAGGAATTCGACAAAGACTATTACTTCGACCTGCAAACACCTGCCAACGGGTATAAGTTCCGCCGAGTATGGCACATGACAGGCAGTAAGTTCATACTCGAAATATACAACGAGAAGAACGTTACGACAATAACGCCAGGACACCAGTTTGCTCTTGTTGACATGGAAAGCAAGAACTTTACTTGGATTAGTGGTATACCAGCTAAGAACATGATAACGTCAGGAGCAGAAACAGGCGGAGTGCCAATGTTTGCAGACGGACTTATTTATCTCCCAATCACACAGTTTGGACAGGATGCCGCCATTTATCTTGTAAACCCTAACACGGGTGTAGCAACCAAAGGAATAACTATCAAGGGCGTAACGGAAATTAGAACACTTGGAAAACTAAACAAATAAACCACAAGTAGTATTGCTGAAAGAAAATTATTGAATTATAATATAAATCCAAAAAGAAACAAAATGAAGAAATTATTTTACTCAACAGCGCTTGTCGCGCTCGCAACTTGCATGACATTCACATCATGCTCTGACGATGAACCAACACAAGGAAACGGACAACCAGGAACAAGCGAACCGACGAAGGTAGATCCGAAAGATCTAAGTTTCATAGTAACAGCAGGCGACGTAGAAACAGACCTGTCAGGCGGAGCATACATGAAGATCTACAATGACTTGTCTACAGCCAAGAACAACGAAAACGTCTACGGTGCCGAAGATGCCGCAAAGTGTTTTGATAGTTTTACACAGATGACGTACAATCAGACAAGTGGTGTCTTTACAGGTTATGTATATGCCCGTGGCGCGTCTGCAGAAGGCTTAGGAGACAAGCAGGCTGGTCTTCATAGTTACAAGGTCGAAAATGGTAAGTTGGTTGAAGTAGGAAGTCCTGTTAAAGTGACTGCCTTTGGTAACACTGGTACTTTCGGCAACTATTCTTATGCAGCTCAAATAAGTTCACCATACGCTATGGTTGTAGACGCTACGGGTGCAGGCAACAATATCTCTATCAACTTGCCACAGTATGCTATTGATGAGGTGAACCCTAACATCTCCAACATTGTGGATATGGGTAACAATCAGGTAGCAATGGTATTGAACTATAGCAACCGTGACTCTGCCGTAGTGGCTATTTGTGACTATAGTCTCAATATAAAGAAGGTGCTGTATGACGACCGTATCGGTACATCTGTTGGTGCTATGCGTTCTGTTCGCTATACACAGAGCGGTACAGATGATAACGGCAATGTCTATGTATTCTCAGGTTCAAGTGCCAAAGACAGCAAGGTTGGCGCATTGCGCATCAAGAAAGGCGAGACAGAGTTTGACAAAGACTATAAGTTTAACATATTCAGCAAGGCTGATGGCTATCGTTTCCGTAAGGCATTCCATATCAGCGGCAGCAAGTTCCTTCTGGAGTTCTATCTTGACAAGACTCAGTATGGTAATATGGCGGCATCTGGTAAGATGGCTGTAGTTGACATGGAAGCACAAACTCTTACTTGGGTTACAGGTTTGCCAGACCCTACAAGCGTATCTTTAGGTTGGGGTGACGGTTATGATGGTGCTTACTATCTGCCTGTTGCTGCTCCAACAAGCATGAGTGGTGGTTCTGGTAGCGACTCTGGTTCTGCTGGAGGTGGTTGGAATCATGGTGGCAAGTCTACCACACGCGCAACAGCATCTACTGTAGTGCCAACTATTTATAAGATTGATGCCAACACCGGTGTAGCTACTGCGTTTATGACATTTAGCAATGCAAACCTGCTAAAGGCTATAACAATTCTAAAGAAGTAAATCCTTTTTATTTTAATTTAGTTTTATTTGTGAATAAACTAAAGTCTTTGCTTGTGGCTGCGATAGCAGTCGCAAGCATTGCTTCGGTATATGGTCAGACAACAAATACCGTTATCATACCAGAAGCAGTAGAAAAAGCAATAGGTAACGACGCATCTGCGGCAGCAGTATTTCAGAATATATTTTCAAGAACAAGCGTTCGTAAGTTTAAGCAGCAACCTGTAGAAGATGCTAAGATTGAGGCATTACTTCGTGCAGGTATGGCAGCGCCAACATCTGGTGACTTGCAACCCTGGCATTTCGTGGTTTTGAAAGACCAAAAAGACATAGAAATGTATGCGGCATCTAACAAGTATCATGCTGAAGACATTAAGAAGACGCCACTCTTCATCTTTGTTTGTGCCGATACTACTCGCATGGCAGATGGTCAAGGTCGTGAACTGTGGATACAAGACCTTTCTGCTGTCTCTGAGAACATATTACTTGCTGCCAACGCTATGGGCTTAGGTGCTTGCTGGACAACCATCTATCCTATTCAGAAAAAGGTGATGGGCATCTCAAGAACACTAAAACTCCCAGGCAATCTGATACCGCTTAACGGCATAATCATAGGTTATCCTGACGAGCCTTTACATCCCAAAGACAAATGGGACACTAAGAAAATTACTTGGGGTATACAGAAATAATTTGTTCAAGCAGGATATAAATATAAAGAGGTGATAGATTACCTCGTTTTAGCATTATCGCATATTACAAACATTCCCGGAAAGAGTCAATAGTGATCTTGCCGGGAATGTTTTTCTTTATTATTTTTAATTGTAGACGATGAATGTAACCTGTCTATTGGGATTCTCCGTACATTTTACGATTTATTTATTATATCATTTATCTCGTCAACGGTGAGACGTACACACTTGGCGATGACTTCTATTGGTAAATGCTCTGCAAGCATGGACTCTATCGTTTTGAGTTTTTCATCTTCTCTACCTTTCTCCATACCTTTCTCCATGCCTTTCTCCATACCTTTCTCCATACCTTTCTCCATACCTTTCTCCATGCCTTTCTCCATGCCTTTCTCCATACCTTTCTCCATACCTTTCTCCATGCCTTTCTCCATGCCTTTCTCCATGCCTTCTGCATATCCTTTACGCAAGGCGCCGTTATATAAAGTCTTTTCAGTACGTATGATATCCCAGAACTTATCGTAGCCAAGGAGTTGGGCATCAGAGTAGGCTGATTCTTCTACAACGGTTAAGGCCTTGTTTATGTCAGGGTTGTCAAGCAGTTCTTGCGGAACGTTACGCGTTTTTTCTTCGATTTCCGTAAGGTAACGAAGCCAAAGCACTTGCATCTTCTTCTCGGAGAAGTTATGTGGTTTGAATTTGGGTAATTCTACAAATATTAAGTGGAGACCATCAATCACTTTATCAGAGTACATTTCGTGCACCATACGGTAGTAATGATAGTATTCGGGTATATCCTTCTCGAATATATCATTAACGAGATTCAATGAATAGACTGGCTCTAACAGTTCGTAGTTTTCGTTACGGTCAAGTTGGCGAACGTATGCTTTGGCAGAGTTGAACATCACACGTTGCATGAACTCCTTTGACCATATCATCTGCATTTCTACAATAAACTGCCTGCCACGCTGGTCCTTGCATCTTACATCTACAATACTGTTCTTGCGGAATGGATTGTCTGGCACCAATTCTGGTGCCAAGTATTCTACAGATTTAATATCTTCTTCAGGTGTATTAAATGGAAGAAGGGCATTGAGTAAACTTATAACAAGTTCAGGATGCTCACCAAACACTTTCTTAAATGTAAGGTCTGCTTTGGGATCAAGATATCTTTTGGGCATAATAAATAATCTATGTTAAGATGTTGCAAATATACAACAAAAATATTGTATTGCAAAATAATATTGTAAGAATGTCTGCTATTGTTAGTCGACATTCTTGTTCTATCAAATCTCCGTATTCTTGCGTAACCATTCTCTGTCCCCCTCATCGTCAAGGAGCGGCATAAGTTCTGTCGCTACCCTTTGATGATAATCATGCAACCACTGCCTTTCGACAGATGTTAGCATCTCCCACATAATTGGAGTGGTGTCGATAGGACATAACGTCAATGGCTCCATACGCAAGAATTTACCGAAATCGGTTTCGTCACCTGGAATAATCAGCATGGTGTTCTCTGTGCGTATGCCGAACTTTCCTTCTACATAGAGACCGGGTTCATCAGTAACCGTCATGCCTGCATGAAGCGGAGCAGGCATCCAGTTCATGCGGATAGAGTGAGGGCCTTCATGCACTGCCAAATGTGCACCGACGCCATGACCCGTGCCGTGGAGATAGTTCATGCCAGCACGCCATACCACGCTGCGCGCAATGGCATCAATCTGCGTTCCTGTGCTGCCGTCAGGAAACTGCAATGTGGCAAGGGCAATGTTAGCCTTCAATACCAAGGTGTAAGCCTTGCGCATCTCATTGGTAACAGGTCCAAGGGCAATGGTACGCGTGATGTCTGTCGTTCCGTCGGCATACTGCGCACCACTGTCTATTAGTATCAGTCCCTCTGGCATGAGAGGAGCATCAGACTCCTTTGTCGCAGAGTAATGCACTATCGCACCATGGGCGTTATATCCTGCGATAGTTCCAAAAGAAAGTTCCTCGAACATAGGATGTGCGGCACGCAGACTCTCAAGTTTGTCACTGACGCTAATCTCTGTTTGCCCACCCTCTTCAACGGCAGGCTTCAGCCAACGAAGGAACTTCACCATTGCTACACCATCGCGCAGCATTGACTGACGGAAGCCTTCAATCTCCGCACTATTCTTTACTGCCTTCATTGCCGTGATGGGTGATGGTGCATCGAGAGTGTTGTTCTTAATGATGTTGAAAAGAGTATAACAAGTAGTACTACCGTCACACAGTATGCGTTCCTCACGATGATAGGTGAGGAAATCGGCAAAGGCACGGTATTGCAGCACGCATCCCCCTGCTTCTTGCATCAGTTCCATAGCCTCGTCAGATAAACAGTTGTTGCCAACAAACAGGCATACGCTATCCATGCTGACGTAAAGGAAAGCCATAAAGACTGGTGTATAAGCCACATCGCAACCACGCAGGTTCATAACCCAAGCGATATTCATTAGGTCTGTGGTAACGTGTGCTTGGCAACCTTGCTCTCTCAGTGTCTCCCTTATACGCTCAATCTTATGCGAAACGCTCTCGCCAGCGTATTTAATAGGATGAACACGTATCTCGCCAGTCGGCACGGCAGGACGGTCTTTCCATATCATCTTCATAGCATCGTAGTTGGTACGTACCGTAGCACCTATGCACTGAAGTGCTGACCGCATATCGTTTACTTCCTCATAACTCATCACCATGCCGTCAACGGCAACGCAGTTACCCCCGTATGAGGACAACTTACGCATTATCCACTGTATAATAGTAGGTGTATAAGCCAGTCCCTCCTTCATGAGTTGGAAGCCACTGCCCTCCAACTGCTGTGCCGCCTGAAGAAAATAACGTGAGTCCGTCCACAGGGCAGCCTCTGTAAGCGTAACGACCGCAGTGCCAGCAGAACCCGTAAAACCACTAATCCACTGTCGAGACTGCCAATGGGGGGCTGGGTACTCGCTGTTATGAGGGTCAGTACTGGGGAATATAATAATATCAATACTCTCAGCGCGCATTTCATGGCGCAATGCCTCTAAACGTTTTTCTATATTATTCATACTACTTAACAATTTTGCAAAATGGACTTTGCAAAGTTAGTGTTATTTCGTTGTAGAGACAAAAGAAATGCAAAATAATTTCCGTAATAATAGATTTTTTACTAATTTTGCAAGAGGAAAAGTAAAAATAAGGATAATAACACTATTAATTATTTTTTAGAATTATGAAGTTTTTGACAGACGAGAAACTCGTTATCGTTGGAGCCGGTGGTATGATTGGCTCAAACATGGTTCAGTCAGCACTTATGCTTGGTCTTACACCTAACATTTGTCTCTATGATATCTTTGAGCCAGGTGTACACGGTGTAGCAGATGAGATGGCACACTGCGCTTTCCCTGGTGCTAACATCACTTGGACAGTAGATCCAAAGGTTGCTTTCACTGGTGCTAAGTACATCATCTCTTCAGGTGGTGCTCCACGTAAGGAGGGTATGACTCGTGAGGACCTTCTCAAGGGTAACTGCCAGATCGCAGCTCAGTTCGGTGACTTCATTAAGGAATATTGCCCAGACGTTAAGCACGTTGTAGTTATCTTTAACCCTGCTGACGTTACTGCTCTTACTGCTCTTATCCACTCTGGTCTGAAGCCAAATCAGATGACTTCTCTCGCTGCCCTCGACTCTACGCGTCTGCAGCAGCAGCTCGCTATGGAGTTCGGCGTACAGCAGGACAAGGTTACTGGTGCACACACATACGGTGGTCACGGTGAGCAGATGGCTGTATTCGCATCACAGGTAAAGATTGACGGTAAGCCTCTCTCTGAGATGAATCTTTCTGCTGAGCGTTGGGCTGAAATCAAGCACAATACTATTCAGGGTGGTTCTAACATCATCAAGCTCCGTGGACGTTCTTCATTCCAGAGCCCTGCATATCAGGCTGTGAAGATGATTGAGGCTGCTATGGGTGGCGCTAAGTTCACTCTCCCTGCTGGTTGTTACGTAAACTGCGACAAGTGCGGATACAAGAACGTTATGATGGCTATGCCTTCTACTATCGATGCTAACGGTGTTAGCTTCACTAAGCCAGAGGGTACAGCAGAAGAGATGGCTGCTCTTAACTCTTCATACGAGCACCTTCAGAAGATGCGCGACGAGATTATCTCTCTCGGCATAATCCCAGCCGTTGAGGATTGGAAGACCCTCAACCCTAACCTCTAATATTCGTTTCGACTGAAACTTATATAGCATTACCCAACAAACAACAAGACCGCACAGAAGGCAGAAGCCCTATGTGCGGTCTTTTTTATATGTTAATTCCTGTAGTGTAACAAGTGATTTAGAACTTCTTGCCTATTATGATATGGTAAAAAGTCAGCCAAAGAATTTTTACATCTAAGGAAAAAGACTGTTTTTCTAAATAGTACAGGTCAAGGTCTAAACGTACTAACATTTTCTCCATCGTGTCAGTATAACCATTATAGAGTGTCGCATAACTGGTAACGCCTGGTCTTATATCATAAAGCATAGAATAGCGTGAGTCATGCTTAATAATCTTTTCAATAAAGAATTTTCTCTCTGGTCGATAACCAATGAATGACATATCACCAACAAAGACGTTCCAAAGTTGAGGTAATTCGTCTAAATGGTGTACTCTTAGCCATTTGCCAGTACGGGTAAGTCGAGGATCATTTTCAAGATTAGAGAGTTGCGGACCTAATTGCTCGCAATTAGGTCTCATAGTGCGAAATTTTAGAATATAGAAGGGATTGCCACCTTTACCTATACGTTCCTGTGAAAAAATAATGGGTGTTCCATCCTCGATATAGATGAGAATAGAACATAAAATAAATAAAGGTAGAAAAAGGATGAGACATATTGCGGATATTATAATGTCAATTATCCTTTTTAAGTAGTTTCTGTATAATAGTTTTTTATTTTTATTACGTACCATATATTGTATATAAAGTTGTATGTATAAAACGTAATTGAATTGATTTTATTGTATTGATGTATAAAATACAATAAATCGTCAGTTTGTTCGTTTATTTATAATAAAAGACCAAATTATGTTAACTTTAACTATACTATTTTTTATATTTTTTCTAACAAGTATCTTAGGATTATTCTTAACTCCATACCTTGTTAACTTATCAAAGGAATTGCATCTTTTTGATGTTCCTGATGCACGAAAAATACATCAGTTCCCTGTCCCACGTGTTGGTGGAGTATTGTTTCTTCCTGTCGTTTCAATAACGACATCTATTGTGATTGTAGTTCTACTACGACTAGGGTATGACATAGAGAATATATGTAATGGAACAATTGCTCAACATTTCTTTGCATATATGGCAGGTGTTATGATGCTTTATACGATAGGTATTTATGACGATATTCATGGTGTTGGGTATAAAGTAAAATTCATGATACAAATACTCAGTGCTACTATACTGTGCGTAAGCGGTCTATGGGTTGCAGATTTTTCGCATGTTTTTTATCTGGATGCAGTGCCATGGTGGGTTGGAATGCCAGTGACAGTTCTTATGGTTGTATATGTTACTAATGCGATGAACCTAATAGATGGAATTGATGGTTTGGCATCAGGTTTATCATGCATATCTTTGACAATGATTGCGATTTTGTGTTTAATTGTTGGGGATGTTGTGTGGGCCATGTTGTCTGTAGGATATCTTGGCGTAGTAATGGCATTCTTTTATTTCAATGTTGTCAATAAGAAGTATAAAACTTTTATGGGAGATGCAGGATCGCTGACATTAGGTTTTACTTTAGCGTTTCTTGTGTTGCATTTCTGGCAACGTAATCCTGTTTGGAACAGTGAATTTCATAATGTGGGAATAGTAGCCATAAGTACTCTTGTTATACCTATGTTTGATGTAGTTCGTGTTTTTGCCTCACGTATAAGAGACGGTAGAAATCCATTCCTTCCTGATAAAAACCATATTCATCATAAACTGTTACGTGCAGGGTTGACTGGGCATATGACAATGATAGTAATACTTTTAATGTCAGTTGTATTTATACTGTCTAACTATTTTATTGCCTCATACCTAAGTCAGACGTTGATTATCGTTGCAGACGTAGTACTGTTCGTAATTATACATATAGTTATAAACTGGTTTATTGCTCGAAGAGAAAATAGTACTGGTATAGAGCATAAACGTAGTTATACGATTTAATGCATATAATAACTATTCTGCCATAGTAGAAATACTTTTGGGGCTCCTTTAAATACGGTAATTGCTCCCCTCGGGGGCATACGGTAAGCAAAATGCATAAAAATCAATGCCTTTAACGATAGTAGTGTATAGATTTTGTACTTCTATTTATGTATAAATTCAAGGACTTTGCTGAAGTATTTCACAGAACACATTATAAAATTAGAATAAATACCATGTTTACGACATGCTTTGGCGTCTTCTTTGGTTAGCAGTAAGCGACGATAAATATTGCGTGTACTTGCTCCTCCCGTACGCATCGTTACAAAATCTCTCTCTATGTATTTTGCATTGATTTTATGCTTACAAAACAGTCTTACCATCATATCATAATCTGCTGCAAGTTTGTATTCAAGAGAATATAAACCATGTTTATCGAAAATCTCTCTACGTGCATAGAAGGATGGATGTGCAGGCATATAGCCAAATCGTAACAACCATGGTCTGAATTTTTTAGAACTGTAATAGCGTATGCATTTATTAAGGTTATTAGGCTTTACAAAATGGACATCTCCATAAATAGCGTCTAATTTCCCTTCTTTGTCATTAATAAACGCCTTAGCTATAGTTTCAAGGATATCGCAGGATGCAAAGAAATCATCACTGTTTAATATCCCTATTACGTCACCAGTCGCCCGCTTAAAGCCTTTATTCATTCCATCATACAATCCCTTGTCCTTTTCTGAAATCCAATGCATTCGACCGTTAAATTTAGGTTCAAATGCCTTTATTATGTCTACTGTTCCGTCACTTGATCCACCATCAATAACCCAGTATTCAAATTCTTGGTAGGTTTGTGATAGAATAGAGTTAAAGGTGTCACGAAGTGTTGTGGCGCTGTTATATGTTGTTGTTATTATTGTTATTTTCATATAAGGTTGAATAATGCTTACTGATATTTAATATAACGTCAAACATCTGAAAATATTGCAAAAGCAGGATACCTTTTCCTTGTTTAGGAAAAAGTATACTGCTTTTGTTGTTATGTTGCGACAGTATTCTTATAGTCCCTGTAGCTTTTGTATCAAAAGGTCATTGTCTTCCTTACTGCGTACAGCAAGACGTATTATCTGTTTCTTTTGCATGTGGGTTTTGCGGTTGCAATCGCTGATTATAATGTCGTTTTGCATTAGAATGTTTGCAAGTTCTGCTGAAGTATATTTCTCAGTTACCTCGCAAAGGAAGTAGTTTGCCTGTGACGGCATGACATGAAGGAAAGGTATCTGTTCAAGAAGGCTTTGGAAGCGATTGCGCTCTTCTATGAAGAGTTGGCAGGCTTTGTGGTAGTCTTTCTCGTATTTGCCATATATCTGCATATAGAACTCCGCGAAAGAGTTGATGTTCCATATGCTGACTTCTTTCTTCATGTGGGCTATCATCTCTTTGTCGGAGGTCGCAAATACACCAAGACGCAAACCCGGCACACCATATGACTTAGAGATGGACTTCATTATCATGAGATTGCTATATGTCACAAGTATAGTGTCATCGAGAAGACTGTTGTTTTCAAAATCATCGGTAAAATCAACGAAACTCTCGTCAAGTAGTACTCTTATATTTCTCGTCTTACACCATGCTACGAGACGTAGCACGTCAGAACGCTTTATATAGTTGCCTGAAGGATTATCAGGATTGACAAGCAGCAGCAACGATATGTGCTTATCTTCGTAGTATTCCATCACGTTGTCTGCACTGTAGCGGAAGTCCTTGCTGTCTATGATAAGTGGCACTATATTCTCTTGGGTTAGTCTGTTGGGATACTCATCGAATGTTGGGTATATCACTCCGACTTTATCCATCGCGTGTCTCTCCATAACACATTTTATTAGCTCTGCAGCACCGTTGCCTACAATAATGTATTCCTGTGAGACCTTAAAGTATTTTGCTGCCAACAACGAATTCACATTCATACCAGAAGGATAATTCTCCAACAATACATCGAAGTTCGCTTTTATCTCTTCTTTCATCCTTGGGGTTGGGAAGTAAGGATTTACCAGGTAGCAATAGTCAAGTATTTTGGGAAACCTCCAGAATCCTCCGTAGCGTTTATGGTAGATAGAATACTTCTCATTGTCCGCAGCAAAGATTGTTGAAGCGATATCAAGGTCTTGTGCATCATCTATCTCATACCATTTCTCTTTGCTTATAGGCAGAGCCTTGAGTGGCGACTTATGCAGATGTACCAATACTTGTAAAACCTGTTCATAATATTCGTTATTTCCAAGTACTTTGCAGTAGGCTTCAAGGAACGGTACGTAATAGTTCTTGCAGAAATCCTTGCTGAACTTATATATATTGACAGTTTTATAATACTTGCCAGAATAATTAAAATCGAAATCTGTTTTTGATACAAAACTTGTGATATTACGATTTACATCAATGCATACCATAGTACCATCCATCCAACTCTCAGCCTTGGCAACAAGCGCAAGGTCATGGTCTGGATGATTGATGAGCAAGTTGAGCATCTTGTCTTCAAATATTATATCACTTTCAAGTAATATGGTATCATCTTTACATAGTTCTTCTTTTGCAAGTGCAAGAGAATATATGTTGTTTGTTTTGTCGTAGATGTCGTTGCGGATATATTCAATCTTTAGAATATTGTCATATCTGTTGCCTATATAGTTAATAAGGTTATCCGCCTCATATCCTACTACTAAGATAAGTTTGCTGAGGTTAAATTGGGCAAGTTGGTTAATAACCCGATCTATGAGTTTTACCCCATTCACCTCCACCATACATTTTGTATTGTTTTGTGTATATTTGCCAAGGCGTTTTCCCATGCCTGCAGCTAATATTATGGCTTGCATATTCTTTCTCGTTTTATGAATTGTGGTAATTTCTTCTCATACTTACTACGATAATCATTATCTCCTTTTGCAGTAAGAGCATAGAAGACAGTATCTGGTAGGAACTCTTTTATGTACTGTAAAGCAATATTTATACAGCGTTTCCATTTTGGCTGCTCATAGTGATAGTATTTAATAGGTGTACGCCAGTTGTCTCCATAAAAAAAGTTTAGATATCTTTCGTAATCACGTGGTGCTGGGTATGTATGACCTTTGAATTCCATTGGCTGAACATCAGTCATGAAGTATTCTGGCATTATTTCTCTTCCGCATATAACTACACCATCCGTGTGATGATGGAATATATATATGTCAATATATTCGCCTTGGCGCATGAATGATATCAGTCCCCGTCTATCATAGCGGCATACTTCAAAACCATTATCTCTTAAATCGAAAAGAGAATCACGTAGATTTTGTTCATATTCCTTTGACATGAAAAGGTCTATATCCTCATCATGCGTTATAAAGTCATGTTCACGTACTGCTCCGAGAAGAGTACCGTAAGCAAGCCCTACCGTTATGTTGTGCTTCTCTAATATAGAATAGAACAAAATAAGATTTCTGGCAGAAATATCTTTGTCTATTATTTTTGTACCAGTAAATAGTGGTACAAATTCATATTTATATAAACCTTTTGAAGTTTGTATCTTGAGTTTCATTTTAATAATATATTCTTTATTACTCTTTTGATGAAATGTGGAATTATTCTCGTTAGTTTTATTCTTAAAGTATTTTCATTAGCATCGAACATTTTGTCAAACCTATAATTCGGTGCAACTATCGTAGGTGCTGTAAGTGGGAACGTAAGGTTGCCACTCTTTAATGTAATATTGCCGAACGACGTATGGGTAGCTTCTTTATCGTTGCCTATATTTGATACAAGGTTGACTACGGGATATACACATAATTGGTTCTGCGCAGCGAGCGAGAAATACCATTGCCAATCCCAGGCTGAAACATAGTCATTATCGATACATTTTAGTTGAAACTTCCACTTTGAGTTATTGCGACCATTGAAGCCACTATTGTTTATAACGTTTTCCATGTCGTGTTTACGCCACGTCATATCCATATTCATATTCTTCCATGCACGTGCCCATGTTCCCCACCCCCAGCAACTCTTAAAGCGTGAGAAATGAAAGGAGGTGTCGCTTCTGAATTCTGAAATAGGATTTGTCCCTGCCACCATCCCTATGCGTTGGTCGTTAATGTATCTTTTGAGTATATCTTCCATATATGGGAAAAACGAATCCGACACGATACAATCATCTTCAAGGATTATTCCATAATCTTCAGTTTCGAACATCCAGTCTATTGCAGTTTTGACTCCTTGGGCACAGCCAAGATTCTCGTTCATAAAACGTGTATGGACATCACATTCCCAGTCTATCATCGACATGATGTCATCGCGCGTTTCTTTTACGATTTTAGCCTCTGTTTCACCTTTCGCTGTTCTCGCTCCATCCTGAGACAGATATAAAGTTGCCGGCTTGGCAGACTTTATCCTTTGGAAGGTCTGCATCGCTATATCCTTACGGTTAAAGAATATGAAAAGTATGGGAGTATTTGTCATCTGTTCAATTGGTAGTATGTAGTATTTTTTTTATTCGTTCCATTCCTGCTTGATAGGAGAAACTCTTCTTGTATTCAGAGTATATCGTTTCTTTATCTATCTTATTGTTCTTACATAATTCGACTAAATAATTTACACTTTTGGAGAATTCCTGCTGATTTCTAAACGTCTGGAAAAAGTCCAAATCAGCAAACATATCGTAGCCTCTTGCCGAACAAACGTGCGTTATTACTGGTAAACCGAGTCTTAATCCGTCCATAACACGTAACTTCAACCCTCCTCCCATACGAGTAGGACATATGTATATGTCGCCCTGTAGTATTACCTCTCGCATATTTTTAGGGTTGGGAACAAGCGATATGTTTGGAAAGTTTTTACATCTTTCCTCTATTATTGGCGATGGATTTCTTCCAGCAATGATAATCTTGCAGTCTTTAGGAATGTATTGATATAGTTCATCAAGGAAATATATGACGCTGTCAATGCCTTGGTCCAAGCATAACTGTCCCGTTATGACGAAAGTAATTGGCTTGACGGACTTATCCTTTGCTTGCTCAGGAAGTGGTGGTATATCCTTAAACTCGAATACGCCAAGCGTAACGTTCCTACCATCAACTTTACCATAGAATGTTTCGAATCTGTCTTGATCTTCTTTTGTTAAGAATATGTTACTGTCACTTTTTGTGTATGCTTTTTTTTCAAGCTCAGCTATATGGTGTGCATACAACGTTTTGAAACATCTAACTGTAGGATTATCCTTGAAATACTCACGTTCGAAGTTATGATGAACAGTAATAACCCTAATATTCTGTGAATGGAGAAATTCCACTAATGCGCCACTTGACATACTACTGTTACACACGGCATGTGTAAAGTCTACTTGATTGTTTCTTACAATCTTTTGTACAACATTGGTATATCTTTGTACATCACCAGTAATGAGTGCTAACGCTTTCTGGAAAACATTGCGTCGCTTTACGCGGATATACTTGCTGACTGGAATGGTCTCGTCAATGTCCTTACTGCCTTCTTCTGGCAAGAGAATATACGAGTCTCCTCCCAAGACTTCCGAGAAAGCCTTTACATACGCATGAGTAGCAAAGCTTCCTCCACCTATACCCATAGGATCACAGTTGGATATGAATAGTACTTTTCCCATAACATTATTTACTTGATAATTGTTTGGCTTTTTTATTGATTGAAACTACAGGCAGATTTTGGTACTTATCTAACATTCCCAAAGACAACTATATAATCCATTATCAATAATAATATCAGAAAGCATTTGGCAACGTCCCTATGTCTGTCTATTGATGATGTAATTGTATTTATTTTAATGTCTTTTCCCTAAATTATAGTAACGCCAACAGCTGCTGACGAATGGAATCATTGTTTATGTATCTCCTTCCTCCTTGCAAATGAATTGCATCGTACTCTGCGCTGTTCATACACAGCCTGCTTATGGTATCAGCTATGCTTTCGATAGGACATACATATCCGTCAGAACCATTCGTTACAAATTCACCAGCAGAACCGAAGTCTGTGCTCACTATGGGTACGTTCAGAACCCTGGCTTCATTGAACACCATCGGACAGGCTTCAGTTGTGGATAGTGATACACACAAGTCTGAATGCTTCATGTATGGATATGGATTTAACTTGTTGCCAAGCCAATATACATTCTCTTTTACATTGTACCTGTCTATATTCTCTAACAGCTTCCGGTGTTCTTCTATATCGAAAGCAGGTCCGAGTATTATCCATCTCAAGTCAATACCCTTCTCTTTAATTTCAGACACAATGTGCGGAATCTTTGAGAAGCGTTTTAGCGGTACTATTCTTCCGAGTGACAATATTGTAAATCTATTGTCGGACAAATCCAGGTCTGTTACAGGTTCCTTGGCCAGTCTTTCTATTCTTGATTCATCAAGGAAGTTATAAACAAAACATGTTTTACCTTCGTAATGTGGGTACCTCTTCAAAAACTGTTTCTCTGTATATTTTGAAACGAAGATTATTTTCTTGAAGTTTCTGTATATCCTTGCATCACACGCCGTGAAACCTTTGGTGAAGTCGCAGTGAATCCATGCCAGTTTGTTATCACATCGGAACAGACTTGCTAACATGGCAGATTCCTTCTCCTGAAAGGCTATAATACTGTCAAAGAAATAGTCCTTTTCTATATTCTTTACAGCCTTCTGATATATAAGTCTTTCTATACTTATACCCAGTTTTATACATATTCGTTTCAGAACTTTTATTATCAGTTTATATTTTCGGCTCTTTGCGCTCGCCTTATTAAAATCGCCCAAGAAAGCGTCAACGTCTCTATCTCTTGGTAATAAGACACTCTTGAATCCATGAGCCTCTGGTACTCCATCATGTGTAAGAGCGAAAACCTTTATATCATAGTACTCCTTCATCTCGGCATATAATGCAGAGAGTGAAGAGTTGGCTCCACCTGTAGTGAGCGTATTGACAATAAAAAGGATGCTCTTTTTTTTCATATTCTTGACCTTATAAGTTTTGATGGATTACCACCTATTATGGAATATGGTGGGAAATCCTTTGTCAGCACAGTGTTTGCAGCAACAATGCTACCCATTGAGATTTTCCTTCCTACCATGATAGTAACGTCTTGTCCAATCCACACGTCATCTTCTACGATAAGCGGCTTTTCTTCGCCGTAGCCTTGATAGCGCATAGGAATGTCCGTTCTATCAAAACGATGATTACGGTTATGTACATACACATTAGGTGCCATCATAACGTTTTCTCCGATGACGGTACCATCAGGAATAGAAGCGTTGATACCTATTCCCGAACCGTTACCTATTCTTATATGGGTCCCTGCTCCGAAGAAAGCACCTTGCTCGATATTTACATTCTTCCCACAATATTCAAAGATATGTTTGCATAATGCATACCTTATGATGCGCCCAATGCCCCACCATCTGTAGCTCTTTGGCAGATATATGGCAAAGTGATAATATAGAAGGCGGTATATTCGTCTTATTTGCTATTTGTCAATTTGGTCGATATCAGTCTTGACGATTTTTGCAGGGTTGCCTGCCGCGATACAGTTTGCAGGAACGTTCTTCGTGACTACGGAATTTGCTGCGATTACCGCATTGTCACCTATTGTTACTCCCTTACATATCCTTACGCAGGATCCTATCCATACATTCTCTCCTATTATGATAGGTGCATGTGCGGAATGTTTCCACATTCTCATGTCATCACCGACAGGTGTCGGACGCATTTTTCTTCGGAATGCTGGGCTTATGGGATGATTGTTATTATCGCATATAACAGTGTCCTTTGCTATAGCTGTATATGCACCGATTTCCACCCTATCTACGCAAAGAATAGATGTAGTATCATCTATCTTAGACAACTCGTGCATTATAACTTTTCCATTGTTTTGTACCATTATTGTTCCTAACATCCACACTTGATCTTCCAGTACAACAGAATCCTTTGTTGCGCCATCTTGAAGATATATGTGTGATGAAGGGCCGAGAACATGATTGTTTCCAACCATTGTTGAGTTTGCCTTTACATTCGCTTTTGCGTTACGCTTTCTTCTATACTCAAGGATTTTTGTTAATATCATTTTCTTATTTTTTTTATAATGAATGTTGTGATGTTTTTTCTCTCTTCCTTTTGCAGTGCTACCATATATGACAGCAGGACACAGATAACGACAGAGGTTATCCCTACTATTATCATTCTTAGGAATGACTCTTCCATTGTTTGTGTTATGTAATATCCCGCGATAGGAGATAGAATGGTAATCAAAGCCAACGGAAGAATGGTTTTCCTCATATATTCAGAAATGCTTATAGGGAATATACGATTCATCACGTAGAGACAAGCCATCTGCGTTAGTATAGTGAATATTATGC
>CAKQDQ010000012.1 GCA_934229335.1 uncultured Prevotella sp. | reverse complement strand
GGTTCTGGTCAGATTACAGAGGTTTACGAGGATTAATTCTCTCTAAACAACATATAAAGTGAAGGGTGATAGGCATCACCTGTTACCCTCACTTTTCTTACGGGATTAGCTCAGTTGGTAGAGCACTGGTCTCCAAAACCAGGTGTCGGGCGTTCGAGCCGCTCATCCCGTGCCTAAGAAAATTTTAATATGAACAAGATAGTAAATTATTGCAAGGCTTGCTACGAGGAGCTTGCACATAAGACTACCTGGCCAACAAGGGCTCAGCTCACACATTCTGCGATGGTAGTTTTGTGTGCTTCGCTTGTTATAGCCGTTGTAGTCTTCTGCATGGACTCTGTCTTTAAATTCGTAATGAGCTCCATTTATCCGAGTTAATCGCAATTATGGCTGAGAAAGGAATGAAATGGTATGCTATGCGTTCCGTAAGCGGAAAGGAAGCAAAGCTAAAAGAATATATAGAAGCAGAATGTAGTCATAATCCGCAGTTGGCACAGCATGTATCTCAGGTACTTTTACCTATGGAGAAGCATGCCGCTTTGCGTAATGGAAAGCGTGTTGTCAAAGAGAAGGTAGCTCTTCCTGGTTATCTCTTTATTGAGGCTGACCTCGTGGGAGATACAGCACATACGCTACGTTTTATGCCTAACTGTTTAGGCTTTTTGGGTGGTCTTGATGATCCAACGCCTGTACGTCAGCAGGATATCAACCGTATGGTAGGTGCTGCTGAGGAGACAGAACTTGAGGAAGAGATTGATATACCATACATGGTCGATGAGACTGTGAAGGTTACTGACGGACCATTCTCTGGCTTTAGCGGTATCATTGAGGAAGTGAACAGCGAGAAGCGTACACTTAAAGTGGTGGTAAAGATTTTTGGAAGAAATACACCGCTTGAACTCAACTTTATGCAGGTAGAGAAAGAGGCATAGTAATATATACCTGCTAAAGATTATATATATCACGCATATATATATAATGTATTAGGAAAGAATCGTGGGTTAACAAAAATAATGCTTCCATTAACCCCTTTTCATATAATCAACTTTTTAATATAAACAAAAAGATGGCTAAAGAAGTTGCTGGACAACTTAAGTTACAAATCAAGGGTGGCGCTGCCAATCCTTCTCCTCCGGTAGGACCTGCATTGGGTTCTAAGGGTATCAACATCATGGGCTTCTGTAAGGAGTTCAATGCGCGTACTCAGGATAAGGCTGGTAAGGTTCTGCCTGTTGTTATTACTTACTACGCTGATAAGTCATTTGACTTCGTCATCAAGACTTCTCCTGCTGCTGTGCAGCTGAAGGAAGTAGCAAAGATCAAGTCTGGCTCAGCATCTCCAAACCGTAATAAGGTTGCAGAGATTACTTGGGATCAGGTTCGTGCTATCGCTGAAGACAAGTTGAAGGATCTCAACTGCTTTACCATTGAGTCTGCTATGAAGCAGATTGCTGGTACTGCACGCAGCATGGGTATCACCGTGAAGGGTGACTTCCCTGTAGCTGAGTAATAAATGTAAGGCGAGATTGTCCGCTGATTATTAACATTTCCGGGAGGTGGACACTCCTGAAAAGGGGTACGTACACCGTTCGTACCGAAAAACTTCAAAAAAATGAGTAAACTGACAAAAAATCAAAAAGCAGTAGCCGGAAAGGTGGAGCAGGGTAAGCTCTACAGCATCGATGAAGCTGCAGCTCTTGTTAAGGAAATTACTACTACTAAGTTCGACGCTTCTGTTGACGTTGACGTTCGTCTTGGTGTTGATCCTCGCAAGGCTAACCAGATGGTTCGTGGTGTTGTAAGCCTTCCTAATGGTACTGGTAAGGTTACACGTGTGCTTGCACTTTGTACTCCTGATCAGGAAGCTGCTGCAAAGGAAGCTGGTGCTGACTACGTTGGTCTCGACGAGTATATCGAGAAGATTAAAGGTGGTTGGACAGACGTTGATGTCATTATTACAATGCCTTCTTGCATGGGTAAGATTGGTCCTATCGGCCGTATCCTCGGTCCTCGTGGACTTATGCCTAACCCAAAGAGTGGTACTGTAACAATGGACGTTGCAAAGGCTGTTAAGGAAGTTAAGCAGGGTAAGATCGATTTCAAGGTCGACAAGACTGGTATTATCCATACTTCTATCGGCAAGATTTCTATGAGCGCAGAGGCTATTGCCGGAAACGCTAAGGAGTTTATCGCAACGGTTGTCAAGCTTAAACCAGCTGCTGCAAAGGGTACATACATCAAGAGTATCTTTATTTCAAGCACTATGAGTAAGGGTATCAAGATTGATCCTAAATCAGCCGATTAACTCTAAAAGTTTTGTAAAATGAAAAAAGAAGTAAAAGATACTATTATCTCTGAACTTGGCGAGCTTATCAACCAGTACCCACACTTCTACATTGTAGACGTTACAGGTCTGGATGCAAAGGCTACAAGTGATCTTCGCCGCAAGGCTTTCCAGAGCGAGGTAAAGACTGTCGTTGTAAAGAATAAGCTCCTCATCAAGGCTCTTGATGCTGCTGAGAAGGATTACACTGCTCTTTATCCATGCCTTAAGGGCAATACGGCTGTGCTGTTCGCTAATACTGCAAATGTTCCTGCTAAGATGCTGAAGGAGTACAAGGATGTTAATCCTACTCTGAAGGCTGCTTACGCTGAAGAGAGCATCTTCGTTGGTGAAGACAAACTCGCTGAACTTGCTGCTCTCAAGAGCAAGAACGAACTCATCGCAGACGTTATCGCACTGCTCCAGTCTCCTGCAAAGAACGTTGTTTCTGCGCTTCAGTCTGGCTCCGGTACAATCCACGGTCTTCTCCAAACTTTGGGAGAGCGTGCAGAGTAAGAATAATCTTGAGCAGGCGGCATAAATACGGTCGGCTTGTTGAGGGTTATATAAAAAACAGTTAACAATTCTTTAAAGTATAAACAAAATAAATTTTATATAAAAATGGCAGATATTAAAGCTATCGCAGAGGAACTCGTAAACCTCACTGTAAAGGAAGTAAATGAACTCGCTCAGGTCCTCAAGGACGAGTATGGTATTGAGCCAGCTGCTGCTGCAGTTGCTGTTGCTGCTGCTCCTGCAGAGGGTGGTGCTGCTGCTGCTGCTGAGAAGGATTCTTTTGACGTAGTTCTGAAGGAAGTTGGTGCAGCTAAGCTTCAGGTTGTAAAGGCTGTTAAGGAGGCTTGTGGTCTCGGTCTTAAGGAAGCTAAGGAGCTCGTTGACGGTGCACCTTCTACAATCAAGGAAGGTCTTGCTAAGGCAGAGGCTGAGAACCTTAAGAAGGCTATCGAAGAGGCTGGTGCTGTTGTAGAGCTGAAGTAATATAACTTCTGGAATACAATAGACTTTTATTTGAGTCTTTACGATTTTCCAATTATAATGTAAAGTAACTCTTTATGATTTGCTTTACATATATAGAAGAAACAAAATGGTTAGGATCTACCAAGTAGGCAGGTCCTAACCTTCTTGTGTCTATAGCCATACAACATATTTTATTTCGGTTGTTGATGGCATAGGGAGGGAGAGTTTTTATTGGAAAGAGTTAGAAAGAATTAGATACAGAAATTATCATACTTAAATAAGAAGCATGACATCTAAAGTTGTTGAAAGCAGAATTAACTTCGCACGTGTGAAGAATCCTATGCCTTATCCGGATTTCCTTGACGTGCAGTTGAAGTCATTCCGTGACTTCCTTCAGTTGGATACTCCACCTGAGGAACGTAAGAATGATGGTCTGTATAGGGTCTTTGCGGAGAATTTTCCTATTGCGGACACTCGTAACCACTTCGTATTGGAGTTCCTTGACTACTTCATTGATCCTCCTCGCTATTCTATTGATGAGTGTCTGGAGCGTGGACTGACATATAGCGTTCCTATGAAGGCGAAGATGAAGCTGTATTGTACTGATGAGGACCATACAGACTTTGAGACGATTATCTCTGACGTCTTCCTCGGAACGATACCATACATGACAAGTAACGGTACCTTTATTATTAATGGTGCTGAGCGTGTTGTCGTGTCACAGTTGCACCGTTCACCAGGTGTGTTCTTTGGTCAGGGTGTGCACGCTAATGGCTCTGTGCTTTATAGTGCGCGTGTTATTCCGTTCAAGGGTTCATGGATTGAGTTTGCTACCGACATCAACAATGTGATGTATGCTTACATCGACCGTAAGAAGAAGTTGCCTGTAACAACGCTTCTTCGTGCTATCGGTTATGAGACGGATAAGGATATTCTTAATATCTTCGACCTCGCTGAGGAGGTAAAGGTAACAAAGAAGAATCTGAAGGAACTTATTGGTCGTAAGTTGGCTGCCCATATCATGAAGACATGGACGGAGGATTTCGTTGATGAGGATACTGGTGAAGTCGTTTCACTTGAGAGAAATGATATCCTTATGCAGCGTGAGACTGAGATTACTGAAGATAACATTCAGGATATCCTTGACAGTGAGCAGTCTACTATCCTTGTTCATAAGAACGAAGATAGTGCTTCTAAGTATGGCATAATTTTCAATACACTTGCGAAAGATACCTCTAATTCTGAAAAAGAGGCTGTTTATTATATCTATCGTCAGCTGCGTAATGCTGACCCTGCTGATGAAGCAAGTGCGCGTGAGGTTATCACAAACCTCTTCTTCTCTGATAAGCGTTATGACCTTGGTGAAGTAGGTCGTTATCGTATTAACAAGAAGTTGGGACTTGATACAAGTATGGACGTTCGTGTCCTTACAAAGGAGGATATCATCGAGATTATCAAGTACCTCATACAGCTTATCAATAGTAATGCTACAGTAGACGATATTGACCACTTGTCAAACCGTCGTGTGCGTACCGTAGGTGAGCAGCTTGCAAATCAGTTCTCTATCGGTCTGTCACGTATGAGCCGCACTATCCGTGAGCGCATGAACGTTCGTGATAATGAGGTGTTCACTCCTACAGACCTTATTAACGCAAAGACTATCTCAAGCGTTATAAATTCGTTCTTCGGAACTAACCCGTTGTCACAGTTCATGGACCAGACTAACCCGCTGGCGGAGGTAACGCACAAGCGTCGTCTCTCTGCGTTGGGTCCTGGCGGTCTGTCACGTGAGCGTGCAGGCTTCGAGGTTCGTGACGTACACTATACTCACTATGGTCGTCTTTGTCCTATCGAGTCTCCTGAAGGTCCTAACATCGGTTTGATTTCTTCACTCTGTATGTTCGCCCAGATCAATGACCTTGGATTTATTGAGACACCATACCGTAAGGTTAAGAATGGCGTTGTTGACCTTGACAATGACCATGTAGAGTATCTCACGGCTGAAGAGGAAGAAGCACACATCATTGGTCAGGGTAATGCGCCACTGAATGACGATGGTAGCTTCGTAAGAGAAGTCGTTAAGTGTCGTGAAAAGGCAGACTTCCCTGTTGTTCCTCCAACAGATGTTGACCTCATGGACGTGTCACCACAGCAGATAGCTTCGGTTTCTGCAGGTCTTATTCCATTCTTGGAGCATGATGACGGTCACCGTGCGTTGATGGGATGTAACATGATGCGTCAGGCTGTGCCACTGCTCCATAATGATGCACCTATCGTCGGTACAGGCTTGGAGCGTCAGGTTTGTGAGGACTCACGTACTATGATTACCGCTGAGGGTGATGGTGTTATTGAATATGTAGATGCTACAACAATCCGTATTCTGTACGACCGTACAGAAGACGAAGAGTTCGTAAGCTTCGAACCTGCTATTAAGGAATATCGTATACCTAAGTTCCGCCGCACCAACCAGAACATGACTATCGACCTTCGTCCTATATGTGACAAGGGACAGCGTGTTAAGGCAGGCGATATACTTACTGAGGGATATGCTACTGAGAATGGTGAGTTGGCACTCGGTCGTAACCTCCTCGTTGCTTATATGCCTTGGAAGGGTTACAATTATGAGGATGCTATCGTATTGTCAGAGCGTATTGTTCGTGACGATGTCTTGACTTCTGTGCACGTTGATGAGTATTCGCTTGACGTTCGTGAGACAAAGCGTGGTATGGAAGAGCTAACCTCTGATATTCCTAATGTATCAGAAGATGCTACGAAAGACCTTGACGAGAATGGTATTATCCGTCTCGGTGCTCGTGTAGAGCCAGGTGACATCATGATCGGTAAGATTTCTCCTAAGGGTGAGAGTGATCCTTCACCGGAAGAGAAGCTTCTGCGTGCCATCTTTGGTGATAAGGCTGGTGATGTAAAGGACTCTTCATTGAAAGCTAATCCTTCGCTCTCAGGTGTCGTAATAGACAAGAAGCTCTTTGCGCGTGCAGTAAAGACACGTGAGTCAAAGAAGCAGGACAAGATAATACTCGCCAAGATTGATAAGGAGTATGAGGCAAAGGGCAATGATCTTAAGGATATACTTATAGACAAGCTCCTTGTACTTACTGAGGGTAAGACTTGTGCTGGTGTAAAAGACTACACAGGTGCAGAGATTATCACAAAGGGTAGCAAGTTCACCGCAACGATGCTCGCTAACCTTGAATACGACGGTGTACAGTCTGGTAACTGGACTGGCGATGAGCATACCGATAAACTTATCAAGATGCTTATCATGAACTACATCCGTAAGTATAAGCTTCTTGACGCAGAACTCAAGCGTCGTAAGTTCGCTATCACAATCGGTGACGACCTGCCTTCAGGCGTACTCCAGATGGCGAAGGTTTACATCGCTAAGAAGCGTAAGATCGGCGTAGGTGATAAACTTGCTGGTCGTCACGGTAACAAGGGTATTGTGTCTAAGGTAGTACGTCAGGAAGATATGCCATTCCTTGAGGATGGTCGTCCTGTAGACTTGGTATTGAATCCGTTGGGTGTGCCTTCACGTATGAACCTTGGTCAGATATTCGAGGCTATCCTTGGTGCTGCTGGTCGTAAGCTCGGTGTTAAGTTCGCTACACCAATCTTTGATGGTGCTACACTTGAAGACCTCTCTGAATGGACAGATAAGGCAGGTCTGCCACGTCTTTGCTCAACACACCTCTATGACGGTGAGACAGGTGAGCGTTTTGACCAGCCAGCAACTGTGGGTGTAACATACTTCTTGAAGCTCGGTCACATGGTAGAGGACAAGATGCACGCTCGTTCTATCGGTCCTTACTCTCTCATCACTCAGCAGCCACTTGGTGGTAAAGCACAGTTCGGTGGTCAGCGTTTCGGAGAGATGGAGGTCTGGGCTATCGAGGCGTTCGGTGCAAGCCACGTATTGCAGGAGATACTTACCATTAAGTCAGACGATGTTACAGGTCGTTCAAAGAGTTACGAGGCAATAGTGAAGGGCGATGCAATGCCTACACCTGGTATCCCAGAATCACTCAATGTATTGCTACATGAGTTGCGCGGACTCGGTCTTAGCATTAAGCTTGATTAATTAAACAAAGAAAACTATGGCTTTCAAGAAAGACAACAAGATAAAGACAAACTTCACCAAGATTACCGTTGGTCTCGCATCTCCAGAGGAGATTCTTGAACACTCTTATGGTGAGGTGACAAAGCCGGAGACCATCAACTACCGTACTTACAAGCCTGAGCGTGACGGTCTCTTCTGTGAGCGTATCTTTGGTCCAACTAAGGACTTCGAGTGTGCCTGCGGTAAGTATAAGCGTATTCGATATAAAGGTATCGTCTGCGACCGCTGCGGTGTTGAGGTAACAGAGAAGAAAGTACGTCGTGAGCGTTCTGGTCACATAGAGCTTGTGGTGCCTGTTGCGCATATCTGGTACTTCCGTTCTTTGCCGAACAAAATTGGTTATTTGCTCGGAATACCTACTAAGAAGCTTGAGGCAGTAATATACTATGAGAAGTATGTTATCATTCAGCCAGGTGCTTTGGAGGGTAAGAAGAACGAGGACGGTACTGATATTAATGGCTCTCATAAGCTTGACTTCATAACAGAAGAAGAGTATATTGACATCATTGATAATCAGCTTGACGAGAGCAATGATTATCTTGATGATAGTGATCCTAACAAGTTCATCGCGAAGATGGGTGCAGAGGCTATCTATATCCTTCTTCAGAACCTTGACCTCGACGCTTTGTCATATGAACTGCGTGACCAGGCAAGCCGTGAAGGTTCTGTACAGCGCAGAACAGAGGCTCTGAAGCGTCTGCAGGTAGTAGAGGCGTTCCGTAACAGCCGTGGTCCTGAGGGAAATGATAACCGTCCTGAGTGGATGATAATGAAGATACTTCCTGTTACTCCACCAGAACTTCGTCCGCTCGTACCACTGGATGGTGGTCGCTTCGCTACATCAGACCTTAACGACCTCTATCGTCGTGTTATCATACGAAACAACCGACTCAAGCGCCTTATGGAGATTCATGCTCCTGAGGTTATCCTGCGTAACGAGAAGCGTATGCTTCAGGAGGCTGTTGACTCTCTCTTCGATAACTCTCGTAAGAGCAGTGCGGTAAAGAGCGAGGGTAACCGTCCGCTGAAGTCACTCTCTGACTCATTGAAGGGTAAGGCTGGTCGTTTCCGTCAGAACCTCCTCGGTAAGCGTGTAGACTACTCCGGACGTTCCGTTATCGTTGTAGGTCCAGAGCTTAACATGGGTGAGTGCGGTTTGCCGAAACTCATGGCAGCAGAGCTTTACAAGCCATTCATTATCCGTAAGCTTATTGAGCGCGGTATTGTGAAGACTGTAAAGAGTGCGAAGCGTATCGTTGACCGTCGTGAGCCTATCATCTGGGACATTCTGGAGAATGTGATGAAGGGTCACCCTGTTCTCTTGAACCGTGCTCCTACACTTCACCGTCTTGGCATACAGGCGTTCCAGCCAAAACTTATCGAGGGCAAAGCTATTCAGTTGCATCCATTGGCATGTACAGCGTTCAACGCTGACTTCGATGGTGACCAGATGGCTGTTCACCTCCCACTGTCAAACGAGGCAGTGCTTGAGGCACAGCTCCTGATGCTGCAGAGCCATAACATTCTGAACCCTGCAAATGGTGCGCCTATCACTGTGCCTTCACAGGATATGGTACTTGGTCTGTACTACATCACCAAGCTTCGTCCAGGCGCAAAGGGTGAAGGACTTACCTTCTATGGTCCTGAAGAGGCAATCATTGCATATAATGAAAAGCAGTGTGACCTTCACGCACCAGTAAAGGTGGTTGTTGACGATGTAGTAGATGGTGAGAAGGTAAAGCACATGGTAGAGACCTCTGTAGGTCGTGTCATCGTTAATGGTCTTGTACCACCAGAGATGGGATTCGTTAATACCATTATCTCAAAGAAGTCTCTGCGTGACATCATCCAGAACGTAATCAACCTTGTTGGTTTCGCCCGTGCATGTGAGTTCCTTGATGGTATTAAGAACCTCGGTTACCGTATGGCATACCTTGCAGGTCTGTCATTCAACCTTGACGACATCATCATTCCACCAGAGAAGGAAGAGCTCATCCGTAAGGGTAACGAGGAAGTACGCCAGATTACAGACAACTATAACATGGGCTTCATCACCGATACCGAGCGTTACAATCAGGTTATCGATACATGGACTCACGTTAACAACGATATAGGTAACATCCTTCTTAAGGAGATGACCGAGGCAGACCAGGGCTTCAATGCTGTCTTCATGATGCTGGACTCAGGTGCCCGTGGTTCTAAGGATCAGATTAAGCAGCTCTCCGGTATCCGTGGTCTTATGTCAAAGCCACAGAAGGCTGGTGCTGATGAGCGTCCTACCATTGAGAACCCAATCCTTTCTAACTTTAAGGAGGGTATGTCAGTGCTTGAGTACTTTATCGCTTCTCACGGTGCCCGTAAGGGTCTTGCTGATACCGCTATGAAGACTGCCGATGCAGGTTACTTGACACGTCGTCTTGTAGACGTATCGCACGATGTCATCATCAATGAAGATGACTGTGGCACACTTCGTGGTCTCGTTTGCACCGCTCTTAAGAACGGTGATGATGTTATCTCAAGCCTCTACGATCGTATCCTCGGTCGTGTCAGCGTACACGATGTTGTAAATCCACACACCAATGAGGTTATTTGCCCTGCTGGTGAGGAAATCAACGAGGCACGTGCTAAGGCTATAGAAGATGCGGGAATAGAGACAGTAGAGATACGTTCCGTACTTACCTGTGAATCAAAGCATGGTGTATGTAAGAAGTGTTACGGACGTAACCTCGCTACACAGCGTATGGTACAGAAGGGTGAGGCTGTTGGTGTCATCGCGGCGCAGGCTATCGGTGAGCCAGGTACACAGCTTACGCTTCGTACTTTCCATGCAGGTGGTATCGCCGGTGGTGCGGCAGCCAATGCAACCGTAACCTGTAAGTCAGAAGAGGCAGTTGTAGAGTTTGATGAACTTCGTGCTGTTCCTTACGTAGACAATAGCGAAGGTGGTGCAGTAGAGTGCGAGATGGTAGTCAGCCGTCTTACAGAGTGCCGTTTCGTTGACCCAACAACAGGTATCACACTCTCTAACGTACCAGTACCTTACGGTTCAGCTCTCTTCTTCAAGAACGGTGACAAGGTTAAGAAGGGTGACGTCATTGCACGTTGGGACCCATTCAACGCCGTTATCGTATCAGAGTTCGCAGGTACAGTTCGCCTTAACGACTTCGTAGAAGGCTCTACCTATAAGGCTGAGACCGATGATACAACAGGTATGACCGAGCGTATCATTATAGAGAGTAAGGATCGTTCACTCGTTCCAACCTGTAACATCCTTGACAAGCACGGTGAGGTTATTGCAACATACAACCTCCCAGTGGATGGTCACGTCGTAATAGAAGATGGTGCAGACGTTGCGTCAGGTGTAACCCTCGTCAAGATACCACGTACCGTAGGTCGTGCAGGTGATATCACCGGTGGTCTGCCACGTGTAACCGAGCTCTTTGAGGCTCGTAACCCATCTAACCCAGCTGTCGTATCAGAAATCGATGGTGAGGTAACAATGGGCGCACTCAAGCGTGGTAACCGCGAAATCATCATCACATCAAAGACAGGCGAACAGCGTAAGTACCTCGTGCCACTGTCAAAGCAGTTGCTCGTACAGGAACACGATGCCGTGCGTGCCGGAACACCGCTCTCTGCTGGTGTCATCACACCTAACGACATCCTTGCCATCAAGGGACTTACAGCCGTTCAGGAGTACATCGTTAACGAGGTACAGGACGTATATCGTCTGCAGGGTGTGAAGATCAACGATAAGCACTTCGAGATTATCGTTCGTCAGATGATGCGTAAGGTACAGATCAATGATCCAGGCGATACCTGCTTCCTCGAGAGCGACATTGTTGACAAGCTCGACTTCGCAGAAGAGAACGATCGTATCTGGGGCAAGAAAGTTGTTGTTGACGCAGGCGACTCAGAGAACCTTCACAAGGGTCAGATTGTCACAGCTCGTAAGTTGCGTGACGAGAACTCACTCCTCAAGCGTCGTGATTTGAAACTCGTTGAGGTACGTGACGCCGTTCCTGCTACATCTACCCAGATACTGCAGGGTATCACACGTGCGGCACTCCACACCAAGAGCTTCATGTCAGCAGCATCATTCCAGGAGACCACTAAGGTGCTCAACGAGGCTGCTATCCGTCGCAAGAGCGATACGCTCCAGGGTATGAAGGAGAACGTAATCTGCGGTCACCTCATCCCAGCCGGTACAGGTCTGCGTGAGTTCGAGAAGATCATCGTAGGTAGCCGTGAAGACATGGATCGTCGTCAGATGAGCCGTCAGAACGTATTTGAATATCGCAGTTAATCCTAACTGTAATAACATAAGAAATAAAGAAAGCCACCGTAGCAGCAATGTTACGGTGGCTTTTTTAGTGTTTCATACAAAGATAATGCTTAACATAAGTTAAATGATTTTGTGAGTGTCTATAAATCAAAAGAAACTTTATAGTATCAGGCGTCAATGATACTCGTCTCTAAGAGACCCAATTTTGTTCCTTAATAACATATTTTACTCTTTTAGTCGTTATCCAAATCTACAATTTTCCAATAGCCCCCAAAGTCAACACCATTGCGTTTGATGATTCCTGCCTCTCTGAACTTTTTAATCTGCTTTTCTGCTCCTCGTGATGACATATTTATTTGCATTGCGATTTCTGCTGCTGATATAGTAGGCTTATTCTTAATTAATTCAAGTATTCTCTCCGAACTTTTATGATGAGTTTCCGAGTCAAGTACGTCTGTTTCCGAACTCTCACCACATCCTTCATTATTGCTTCTCCCCAATCCCCCCCCCAAAAAAAAAAATGTATTTCTTCAAAACAGAAACCTATAGGAGTGTAAAAAATTCCATTAGTATAAATTTATATCACAAATATTTGTACATTTAAATTCTTTTCATTACTTTTGCAATTGTCATCCTTCGGATTGCTGATGAGGGGTCGTTGGCGCGAATCCAAGGCTTGGCTTGTTTTTAGAGAAAGGCGTTCATAACGTTTTCTTCTGACCTTTTCGGAAATTAGGGACTTTCGAATATAACATTCAGAGGAAGATGGCAAATGGGCGTCTACCCATATCGTGTATTTACACGGCACAAGTGCGCCATTTCGTAAGTAAGGGCGTACTTTGTGCTGTATGTATATATACTTTATTTGGCGTAGGCATCTTTTGCTTCTTATCCTTGATGTTGTAGGTTCCCTAATACCTCGAAAGGCAAGGATAACTGAAGTGATATGATTCCTACGCCGTTTCTTTTGAAAAGTAATAAAATGTGTGGTTTGTAGTCTCTAGTTATAAGGAATCAACATTGAGATGCTTTATAATTGGATGCAGATGGATACTTTTAATATTAGTAATCGACGTTATTTAGGTAATAAATACAAATTGACAGGTTGGATCAGAGATGTTGTAGAAAAGAATTGTAATGATGTCATTTCATTCTTTGATGTATTCTCTGGTACAGGAAGTGTTGCATCTGCATTCTTGGATAAACGTCTTGTGGTATGCGATATGATGTATTGCAATTATTTAGCGTCATTATGTTGGTTCTCACCACAAAGCATAGATAGAACAAAGGTGGCGGAGATATTAGAATTCTATAACTCTTATGATGCATCTAATGAATGTAATTATATGTCGCAGAATTTTGCAAATACTTATTTTGATGAATACAGTTCTCAAAAGATAGGTTTTATCCGTGAAGATGTGGAAGATAGGTATCTTGCAAATAAGATGAATGAAAGAGAACGTGCGATGATTATAACCTCATTGATATACGCAATGGATAAGATAAGTCATACTTGTGGACACTATGATTCTTTTATCAGAGATGGCAAATATGAAGGAGAGTTAATGTTACGAATGCCAGATAATACTTATTACTTGAATAAAGAAAATCATATATATTGTGCGGACTCTAATGCTATCGTTTCCAAAGAATATGTTGATGTTGCTTATTTAGATCCTCCGTATAATAGTAGGCAGTATTGTGATGCTTATCATTTGTTGGAGAATGTGGCTCGTTGGGATAAACCGAAGGTTTTTGGCGTAGCGAAGAAGATGGATAGATCGCAAATGAAAAGTGACTATTGCAAAAGTATCGAGGCAGCAATAGCATTGCGAGATTTAGTGTTAAAGTTAAATTCTCGATATATTTTATTGTCTTACAATAATAATGGAAAGAAACTTCAATGTCGTTCAAATGCGAAAATTACAGACGAAGAGATTGTTGATATACTTTCTCTTCGTGGAAGCGTAAAAGTTTTTACAATGGATTATCGAGGGTTCGATGCTGGTAAGAGTGTATTTAATAAAGACAACAAAGAACGTGTTTTCTTATGCAGCGTAAACAAATAAAAAACTATATAGCATCTCCATTAAATTATCAAGGTGGCAAGGCTCGTATATTAGACCAAATATTGCCGTATTTTCCCAAGGATATTGATATATTCGTAGATTTGTTTTGTGGCGGATGTAATGTTGGGATGAATGTAGAGGCAGAAAAAGTTATTTACAATGACAACTCTAAACAACTTGTTGGTTTGTTGAAAACATTTAAAAGATTGCGTACGGATACAATTATCACAGGAATTAATAAGTTGATAGAGGAATTTGGTTTAAGTAAAACTCGTTTACATGGCTTTGCCTACTATGGTGGTGATGCTAATCTCGGAGTATCTAAATATAATCGTGAAAAATATCTGTTATTACGTGAAAGATTCAATTACTATCCGAAGGTGGATAACCAGTATTATATCCTGCTTTATACGTTAATACTATTTGGTTTTAATAACCAGATGCGTTTTAATGATAGTGGATATTTTAATTTGCCAGTAGGAAAGAGAGATTTCAACACAGTAATAGAAGCGAAGTTGGTTTGTTTTTTGGATGCTTTGCGAAATCAAAACAATGAGTTGAGGCATGGAGACTTCCGTGGTTTCAGGTTTGAAATGTTGACAGAAAAGAGTCTTGTATATTGCGATCCTCCTTATCTGATAACAACTGCAACATATAATGAAAAATCTGGTTGGACAGAAAAAGATGAGGCTGACTTGTTGAAACTTTTAGATTATTTAGACGAACGAAACCTCAAATTTGCATTATCGAATGTGTTGAGGCATGAAGGCAAAGAAAACTCTGTTTTGATTAGATGGATAGAACAACGTGGTTATCATGTGCATAGTCTATTTATGGATTATCATTATAGTAATTACCAGAAAAAGTCAAAAAAAGCGCAATCAGAAGAGGTCTTAATTACAAAATTTTAGATAGTAAGAGTTGTTATGAATTACGAAAGAATACCATATTCTTCATTTATGTGGAAATTTGGCACAACTTCCTTTAGGACCAAGGAGTTCAACTATAAGATAGAAACTCAACTTGCTTTGTTGGATAATTTTTGGAAATTACCCAAGAATGCGGATCAAGGTTGGGAGAAAAAGTATATGGCTCCAGGGCAAAAAGATATTTATGAAATCAAGGTGAGATATTATGATTACTTGGTGGAAAATGGTTTTATGGAGGGTGGAGAACCTTGGGAAAGAAAATACAAAACTGCTCGTGAGAAAACAAGTGGACTTTATGATATGGGTTTGGTCAACGAGAACCATCGTCTAACTGAAGTTGGCAAATATCTCTTGGAAGTATCCCAAACTCAATCTTTCACAGAAAAAACGGAACTTGGCATATCATGTGATAGCATTTTGTATTTGGGACAGTTGTTGAAGACAGGTCTAAAGATTGGTAAGAATATTGTTCGACCTTTGATAATAGTCTTGTATCTGATAGTTCAATTGGGTTACTTGTCTTATGATGAGTTTAGATATTTAGTGCCATTGTGTACGGATGAGTTTACCACATTATATATATTGGAGTTGATACACCAATTGCGTGCAGGTGATGGGTGTATAGATGATGCTATAAAGGAATTTTTATTATCAAGACCTAACTATAAGGCAGGCTTGGAAAGATTTGTTAATAACGAATATTCCCCCGAACTATTGTTGTCTGTAGGAATGAATCGTAAAAGTGCTAATTATGATAAGCCCTATGTGGTCTTCTATGAAGATCTATATTCTGTTTATATAGAAAAGGACAATACTAAAGTTGAAGACTTACTTGATGATTTGAGTTCTTTTCAATCTTCTGTTGCAATAAAATGGAAGAAACTTTTGTTTAAATCAACCTCTAAAACTGTTATTAAGAAACAGAAAGAGGCAGTATTGAAGATGTTGCCTGATGGATTTGTAGAAACGGAAGAGTCTTTCAAGGAGTTTTTCTTTTTAACAATGCACTTGTTTAAAGCAAAGGCTACGTTGGAAGATTATTTTGACTTGAATAGACGTTATTTGGGGTTGACTAATTGTTTCATCTTTGCTGACGAACAGGTAAGGTTGGATGTCGTACCTAAGCATTTTTTTGCAAAGGCAATAGAGGTATTGTATAAGGAAGCCTATGTATTGTGTCCTCGTTTGGAAGAGAATTGTTCGTTGGTGGATATATGTCCTGCTTTAGCGTTTGATGAGCAGAGTATAGTTGATGGTGTTAATAAAGAGTTTGGAGCCTCAATAAGTACTATAGATGAGGCTTTTAATGAAGTGGAAAAGTTACGTTACCAACGTTTGAATAAAATGATAGATGTAAAATTTTCTGATGTGACCTTGCAGAGATTACTTGATGATTTTGAGACTCGTAATGACGCAGAAATTAATCAACTGGTAACTGATAATGCGGATATACCTACAATATTTGAATATATTTTAGGCATTGTGTGGTATAAGATAAGCGGAAGAAAAGGAAAGTTGTTGCAATATTTGAAACTATCTCTTGATGCCAATTTGTTGCCAATAACCCATGCTGCGGGTGGTGAAGCGGATATTGTGTATGAATATCAAAAGTGTAAATCGTATCCGAATCATGGTTTGTTGTTAGAGGCTACCTTAGCGGATGGCACTAATCAAAGAAGAATGGAGATGGAGCCTGTGTCAAGGCATTTGGGAAGATATTTATTACGTACACAAAATAAAAATAGTTATTGTGTCTTTGCTACGAGTTTTTTGGATATCAATGTTATTAACGACTTTATGTGTCGAAAGTATATGGGGTATTATGATACATCGGACTCTAATAAATATGTAGAGAGTTTGAAAATTATACCTCTTTGTACCAAGGACTTGAAACTTATATTAAAGTACAATTTGACTTATGAAGATTTATACGAGTTCTTTGAAAAGGCATATGAGGCAAAAGAAAGACATCCTCAAAAATGGTATGATAATTATGTGAGTATAGAATCAATATATACCTCAAAAGTATTTGATGTTGTAGATATTGGTGTTGCCGCAGAATCAATAGAACTTTCATAATGCATATTTTATATTACTTTTCATTATCTATTAGTCCAAACCTAAATCCCTAATAGGAATGATCAGATTCGGAAATTGGTGAGTAACTTGTGAATGATATGGTTGGTGATAGGTGGAAATAAAAGTATTGAACCTTTTTTGTAGGAATAAGACATACCACATTGTCTTATTCCTACAATTTTTATGTGTTTGTTATGACACGTATCTATAATTGTTCATATTCATGCACCTTTTCTCGCCATGGCATAACTCAAACAAGTTTACTTCTGCTCATTTGGCTTAACTAAAAGATTCTATTATATCTGGCTTTAGCAAAAATCCATTAAGCCTAAAATATAAAATCCATTGATGTCATGATATGGTTTTATGTCATCGCGCATTATTATAATCTTCTTAAAGGAATCATCGATTCGCTTTAATGAAGCATTTTCTTGCTCTCTCTTGGCATCATCAGGCATAGCAAATGCTGATTGGATATTTTTTTGTTGAACATCTCTCTCATCCCCCCTTCCTCATCCCTTGTTTTTCCTAAACAAGTTTACTTCTGCTCATCACACCGCCAAGTACTGTGTAGGCTATTGTAGAGTTGTTTCGTTTACGACGAAAACTCCTTGATGTAATCCTTTGCGGCAAACAGGGGTACATTCTCCATCCATCCTTGATCTTGAAATCCGAGCATGGAGAAACGGATGCCTTTCAGATGATAGGTGGCGAAGTCGTGAGTGATGAAGGTTGAGAGCGACTTGGCTTTTACGTTCTCTTCCGCCTTAACCTCTATAGGAAGAATCTTACTTCCTGCCTGCACTATGAAGTCAACCTCTTGAGTGGAGTTATCCTTGCTGTAATAATATATAGGCAAATTGGGGAGGGTCTTCATCTCTTGCAAGACGAAATTCTCGGTGAAAGCACCCTTGTATTCACTAAACACGTTGTCACCAATAAGAATTTGGTCGGGGGGAGTCATGGTTAATGCCCCTAACAAACCTACGTCGAGCAGAAAGAGTTTAAAGGCGTCCATGTCAGCATAGAAAGCCAAAGGTACTTTTGCGTCTCTTGTCCTCTCTACCTTGTGTACCAGTCCAGCGTCTATCAACCATTGTATGGCAATCTCGAAGTCTTTGGCTCTCGCTCCCTTTCTTATTGCGCCATAGATAAACTTCTTGTTCTCACGAGCCAACTGCGCTGGGATGGATTGCCACACCATCCTTACTCGTTGAGTTTGGTCAGCGGTATGCTTGCTGATGTCAGCCTCGTATGCTGTAAGAATGTTTTGTTGGATGTTTCTTACAGCCATAGGGTCATGCTGTTGGGTAAAGTGGAGTACGGCTTCTGGCATTCCGCCCACAAAATAGTATTGTCGAAGGTAATCTATAAACTTCGGAGCCAGACTGTTGATAAGAACCTTATCGCCATGTTTCAGAATATCTACAAGTATTACTTCATCATTTGCAAGCAGAAACTCCTTGTAAGTCATAGGGTAGAGGTGCATGATATCTACTTTGCCCACAGGAAACGATTCCCCCTTCAGGTTCATCACGCCAAGCAGAGACCCTGCTACTATGACATGGAGTTCTGGTTTGTTCTCACAAAAGTATTTAAGCGAGGACAGCACAGGAGGTATCTCTTGTATCTCATCAAGAAAAACAAGAGTCTTGCCTGGGGTGACGGTTTGCTTGGCGAAAGCAGATAGTCCGATGATAATCCTGTCGATGTTGACATCGCCTTTGAATAGTTGGGCTATGATTTCATTCTTGTAACAGTTAACATAGACCATGTTGTCGAACTCATGACTTCCGAATTCCTTAATGATGTATGTTTTGCCTACTTGTCTTGCTCCATACATGATTAATGGCTTTCTGTGTTTGGATAACTTCCATTCCTTTAGCCTGTTATATATGTCTCTTTTCATGTTTCGTACACTTTTATGAGGGAATATCTCTATTTGCGATACACTTTTATGAGGGAATATCTCTATTTGCGATACACTTTTATGAGGGAATATTATATGCAAAGATACACTTTTATGAGGGAATATTATATGCAAAGATACACTTTTATGAGGGAATAGCCAAAAAAAATGCGCATTATTTTTATAACATGAAACTCCTTAACGCTAAGCCATCTAAGGATGCTCGTAAACAGGAAAAGGAATTTATAAAAGAGGGTTGGAAGGTGCCTGCTGGTGGTAAAACTATTGCAAAGCAGATAACGGAGGTACAACTCTTAAGAGAGGAACTTATGGCAGATGAGGCAGGAAATTCTGTGAAGCGTTACATCATTCGAACTGCCCAGTCTGTAGCAGGAACGTTTGATGCGGGCGTTAGTGCTGCCAGCGGTAGTGCAAGGGCAGAACTTGCTGCGAGTTTAGAGACAAAACTTGTCGCTGCCATGGAGACAAAGATAGACAATCAGCAGACTTCTGCTATAACAGCCAACACCGTAGAGAAGTTCCATGAGCGTGCCAAGTCTATCGTAGAGGCTTGTCTGACAAATACGAATACAGTGCTTACTATTTATCAGGTCACAAAAGATGGTATGTATAATGTGCAGGTGCAGATAGCGTTTGACAAAAAAGAACTCTCTGCAAGACTGAAACGTAACATACAGAAGGAACTGGAACAGGAAGGCGATGACGACCTTAACGGCATTGTTGACAGCGTATTGAATGGTGAAAAATAATGATGACAGCCACTCGTTAATGAAAGTAGGGATAAAACAAAGTAATGTTTTATCCCTACTGTTTTTTATGGAGTACTTACCTCCCTCTGCCTTCTTGCGGTATGCCATTAGTCCGGAATATGGTCAAGGTCAGCCGCCTTGCCTGTATACTGCGGTGCCCTCTTCTCCAGAAATGCGGTGATGCCCTCCTTGTAGTCGTCACCGTTAAATACGTATGTGCGGAACGCGTTGATGCGCTCAAAACTCTCTGACGATAGTACCGATGCCGCTCTTGCAAGAATACGGAACTGCCTCTTTATCGCACTGATAGATACTACAGAGTTTCTACGAAGAGGGTTCAGGAACTTCTCATCAAGCATAGCGTCCAGTTCGTCTGCCTTAGCCACCATGTTCACGAAACCTACGTTCAGAGCGTCCTGTGCCGTGATAGGCATGCCGGTGAAGAACATCTCACGTGCCTTGTTAATACCTAACTGGTTAATGAAGTGCATGATGCCTGACGCATTGTAAGGTATACCTATCTTGGCAGGGGTGATGGCAAACGTAGCCTTGTCTGTAGCCACTATCATGTCGCAACTTACGCACAGGTCGCAAGCACCTCCCCATACCGTACCGTTGGCGTATGCTATTACAGGTATAGGCACATCCTGCACCTTTCTCAGCAACTGCTCCATCGCCACGTCGTATGCCAGAGGGTCATGTCCGTTGAGTGGCAGTTCGCGTATGTCGTGTCCTGCGCTCCATACAGATGCCTTGCACTCTGCCTTTATCACAATTCCCACGCACTCTTTCTTGTACGCTTCGTTGATACCGGCAATCAACTCTTTACACATCTGTTCGCTCAGACAGTTTAGTTTCTGTGGATTCTGCATTTCAAGAAAGCAGATGCGGTCTACGATGTTAATTCCTACCATAATCTAATTGTATTTCTTGTTTAATGTTGTCTGTTAGATAAGTAAGTGTTAAAAATTATTCCGAATAAATAATATGCTGATAGGCACTTATTCATTTATATAAATAATTTTGAATACTTACTTATACCTTGTGCAAAGATACGTTTTTATGAGCAAATAAACAAGAAAAGCCAAAAATAAGTGACGTAAATTATAGCAATTTATTTCTCTTCGCTACTTAGTAGCCGAGGTATATGCCATCCAACTTCATGTCAGCCTTTACGTCTTGTGGTTTAACAGGCATAGTGTCGTCGTAAGACCCCTCAATGTCCGCTAACTTGTTTCTATACGAAGGTGTAAAGATGTCATCAAAGTCCACGTAGCCCATGGTGCCCCCGAAGTGCAGAACGGGAGCTACGTCGTCACCTGTCCATGCAACGTAACAGTTGTCTTGGAATAACTTTATGACGTCAGATATCTTCATGCCAACCTTCACCGCCTTGCCATCGTCGCTCTTTACTGTTATTTTGTCTGACACGATTACAATCTCAATTATTTGTTTATTGTCCTTGAAGGCACTGGCATAAGCCACTTCTTCTTCGCCGTTATAGAATACGTATCTGATTTTCTCACCCTGTTCCTCCGTCTCTTGGTAGTAGTGAGTATACAGATTCTCCATTTTTTGAGGCACTGACGTTAGTTTCCCTGACAATTTAATGGGTCCGTAGCCCATACCAGTAAACTCACATTTAGACAGATCATTCTTCTTAGCCTCTTCAGCTAACTTCTCGTTCTTCTTTTGTTCAGCCAGTTCTCGCAGTTTCTTTTCTCCCTCCTTATCAGCATCTACCAGCTTAGCTATACGGTCAATGTATTGAGCACGTTCTACCGTATATTCTCGCATATAGTCATTCATAGGTAATTCTAATTCAAGTAGACGATGTCCTAAATTCAATCGCTCTCCGAAAGTCAGTGGAGTGCCGTCCTTGTCAAGTGCTATCAGATAGCTCATACTGACTCCCTTGTAGCCTTCTGGATATTCTAATTCAGTCTTTAATACCCCTCCATACCAGCGTGTTATTAGCTTCACGCCCTTTACTTCCTCTATCTTTCCATCGATATGTCGCTCGTATGGAATTTCTTTTCCATCGATCTCTTTAAGCATATCCTGTAATATGGTCTGATACTTTTTGTCTTCCTCCTTGTCTGTTTCGTCATAGTTCTTGTTGTAATACGCCATGATGTATGGCACATTACCTAATATACCTTCACCAGTAAACTCAAAGTCGCCAATAGCCTGTGGGGTAGTCCTAACATCGCCACATGATGTCAATAGCACAGTCAGTAGCATTGCAAACAGAGATAATAATGATTTCTTCATAATAAGTAGGTTTTAATTGTTAATGCGAGCAAAATTAGTAAAAAAAATTCAATCCTACAAGATTCATATTGGTTCATTTGTAATAACTACGGTAGGGATAACAGTGTTCATAAAGCCCCATGGGTAGATTCACGCTAACGTTCTCCACATATAGTAAGTAATGTTAAAAAATAACTTAATCAACCTTACTAAGGTGAAAATTATTCCAACTGTACGGTTGCGAATGACAGCTCTAATTATAAGGAAATGATACTTTAGGTAGTAGGTGTGGTGTCTCACCGTACAGGCCGAAATTATTTCCTCTTTAGTTTTAACTTTACCGTCTTACCAAGAAATAAGGAATCAGCCGTTACTGTATATGGTACTTGGCGAAATGAAAACATTAAGTGGTATCGCTCTGCAAATATCTGTTCATGGAGGTATGCCTGATTCTCATAACTGTCATATTCCCATTCTAATAAATTCATGAATCTCGGATCAAAACTCCGTTCTAAAAACTCTGGCGGAACAAAACCGCTATATACATGACAATGAAAGCCTTTTGGATCTATCACTGTGTATATCCTTTGTTATCTTTCGGTCACTTTTTTGTTCAAAACTTTACTTTCTTACCATTCTAATAAACTTTCCGACTGTCAAAGTGTCACCATGAAAATGTAACGACGCATTAGTCCATGTCCACAATCCACGTTTTTCTTTCTTGATAGTTTTTTCTTGAAAATCCGCCATAACACTTGCGCTTGAATAGTTCGTATCTAATCCCCACAGCTCTAATTGGGCATAAACCCCCTCTGTGCCATTAATTTCTGGTTGTTCATACCCTGGTGAGACATAACATTTAGCAGAGTTAGACTTTACATACGTAGTGATTCTACCATCTACTATTTTGTAACGTCCTTTTGCTTTTACTGACATTATTCTGAAGTTCGCATGTTTTGCATACATCGTATACTCCTTGCCATTAAAATAGTCATATCGCCGTGCATTTGTAATCTTATTATTTCCAGATATTTTTACTGTAAACTTACCGTTCTTCTTAAAGACGTAATATCCTTGCATATTCTCATACCGTAGTCCTAAGTCTTGCAAGAATTCATGTGTGCATCTCCATTTACCTACAATACCTTGAGCGTTTGTGTGGCTTATCGTTAGCAAGAGTAATAACAATAGAAGTATTTTTTTCATAATTATAAGTTTTCGTGACAAGAATTTGTATTACTGAGTACTTACATCTAAAGCTGTCCCGAAGAAAGGAAGAAATAAGAATAATGTTATAAATAACAATATATTTTTCTTCATCACTCACCTCCATTCTTTATTATTATAGAGCGTAAAACCTGTTTGCCAGCTTTTATATTCATGACATAGGTACCAACCTGTATGTTAGGGGTAACACTAATTTCATGACTGCCAGTGTCTATAATGCCAAGTTTTTGCTGCCATACTTGCATTCCATATTTATTAAAGATCCTCAGTGTCACGTCTGCTGTCTCTTTAAGAGAGAACGACATTGTGAATTGAGTAGAAAAAGGATTAGGATATACTTTAATGCCACAGTCTTCTGTCTCCACAATATTCATATTGTGACTTGCACGGTACAGTTCAAAATACATAGGGCGTTCAGGCTCTTTCATGCGTAGCGAGTAGAGATTGAGTCTTCCACGAACGTTATTTTGCCAAACATCAACTATTGCATTGTCTATTCTGTACTTTACTTTTGTATTTCCTTCATATCGCTCCTGTCGCATAATTTTACCCTCTGTAAAGACCATCTTGCCATTCGCGGTGACTTGTGAGGTAAAAGGTATCGTGTCTGTATTAAAAATGAAATAACCAGTTGCAATATTACCATCGTTACTTTTAACATTCATCGTCAACGGTCTTTCTTCTAAAATGTATTTGCCACTCCAGTCATACATGACAAGAAAACCTTGATATTCTCCAGTAAACGTTGCCATATCATTTATGCCCTCGTTTATCTTTGGTACTTCAACTGGTAACTCGGTATTTAAGGAAGTAACCTCTTCTTGTAAATAATTCTCAGGATAAGGACGTTCTAACTCCTCTATGGCATCCCGATATCCTAATGCTGCAGCCTTTTTAAGACAAGTAAAAGCCATAATACTATCCGCTTCAACACCATATCCGTTGCGATAACACAGTCCCAGCATATATAAGGAAGGCGTGTGACGCTTCATAGCGGCTGTATAGAACAGATCGCCCGCTGTTTTATAATCTTGTTTGCATCCCAGACCTTTATAGAGCATATACGCCTTATCGTATATACATATAGGAACGTTAAGCTCTGCTCCTTTACAGAAATAATCGTAAGCCTTATAAAAGTTTTGCTGTACACCGCATTTTGCATACTTATACATTATGCCCAGATTATGATATGCACCACTTATACCTCTTGTAGCAGCAGACTCTAAATACTTTACTGCAAGAGCAGAATCACATTCTACACCCGAACCATACATATACGCCAATCCTAAATAATTGCAAAGATATGGATTCTCACCCATCTTTGAGGCTTTTTGCAGTATGGCGAAAGCCTCTTCTTTGCTTATGTCAGTCTCTAAGTTTTTCAATACTTTTATTGCATGTTCTACATTTCGCGTTGCAAACTGTGCATTTGCTGTAGATACGAATAAAGACAGTGTTGCTAATGTAAAGACCCTTAGAAATAGAAATCTTAATTGTTTTAGTTGATAGTTTACCATACAGCTTCCTTTCCTATGTTATTATTGTTCTTAACTCGTTTTTTTTCTTCCGCCTTTTCTTTATTATCCTAAATTCCGCAACACTATAATTTAGGTGATATTAACGGCATATCGTATGAGCCTCTTTATCGTCATGTTCAAGGTTGTGGTTAGTTAATGGTAGCAATAAAGATGGTTAGTGCTGCAAAGCTACGATTTTCCTGATTATTCTCCAAATTTTATCGATAGAAAAAAGAATTTGGTATAAAATAATTACTTCCGTTTACGTCCAATAATGACAATCACCTGTTGATGAAATTTTATTTCGTCAACAGGTGATTGTATACTTTTCCCGTTAATAATTCAATGTCAGAGACTCCTTGCCCTGCTTATTTCTTTACCATCTTCTTACCGTTTACGATATAGAAGCCAGCAGGCAGCGTTGAGGTGTCTGTGCCATAGGCAATGCGACGCCCATTGATGTCGTAGATACCTTGTTTGACAAGGGTGCCGTCTGCTGTGGTGTTCTCTACCTGCTGGATGCCAGTAGTCTGCCCACTCAGTCCGCGTGCGAAGCCTGCATAGATGTGCTTACGGTAGTAGTTAATGTCCCAAATGCCTACAGGTGTGTCTGCACGCCATCCGCTACCTTTCGGTGAGTCTGTTGCGCACCACTGACAGATGCCCCATTGCTGTGCCGCAGGTATGATGGTGAGGTACTGTTTGATAATCCACTCGTAGTAGTCCGCCATACGCTTGTGCATGGCTTCCGTCATGTTGTCGGTGCTGACGTCATTTCCGTTAGCGTCTATCATGCCCATGTCCAACTCACTGACACGCACGAGCTTGCCCGTTGCCGCCATGAGTTTGAACATCTGCGTGATGTACTTCTTGCGATAGTTGAGGTCGTTGTCGTTCATGCAGCATGATATGTGCATCTGTGTGCCTATGCCGTCAATCTTCGTCACGCCATCAGCCTCCCATTTCTTTATCCAGTTGATGAGCGATTTCAGCTTCTTGTTGTCGTCCCAGAAGCTCTCAAGGTTATAGTCGTTGATAAACAGTTTCACGTCCTTTGGACCGTATTTGCGAGCTAATCGGCATGCTTGGCGCACGTATTCCAGGTCGCCCATATAGTCTTGCCAGTAGAAGGCATCGCCACCCACGTCCCATGTGCCGCTGTTGTAGCCGTCAGAGTGTTGCAGCAGGTAGTTGCCAGAGCCGTCGTTGCCACCGCCAGAGATAGCCTCGTTGACAAGGTCCCATGCCTTCACCTTACCGTCGCAGGCTGCCATCATACCCTTAATCCATTTGTCCATAGCGTAGACGAGGGTGTCGTGACGCTCCTCGTCCGTCAGAGGAGTGCTTGAAGGCAGATAAACGTATTTCAGACTCTCGCAGATGGCAGGCGATTCGATAGCTCCCCCATACTGTTTTACCTTGAATGAAGAAACGTCAGTGCCCTCTAAGTCACCGTTCTTTATCTTCTCTACGCCATTAATCTTCAGACTTACGTTGTCGAAGTAATAAGTGTTGGCGTCGGCTAACTCGCTAAGGTTTAGGGCAATGCTGCTGCCAGCCTTAGTGAAGGTGCCTGTGCGTGTCACCGTCTTCCACTCTGTAGTAAACGGAATGTTGCCGATAGCCTCGTAGTGCACATAGTTTCCAGGTGCGTTATGCGTCTGCGTAGACGCGGTAGCAGCCTTATCGGCACGCACGTCAGCCGTGAACTCATACTTAGCCCCTGCGCTGAAGGTGCCAGGTATTATCCACAACTGGTTGTCGTATACGTTAGCGTTGCGCTCCGTAGCCTCCATCTTGAGGCAGCGTCGTTGCTCCTCTATCGTCTTTCCCTTCTTAGGCTCCTCAAATTTTATGTCCTTAATATATATGTCGCCCACGAAGTCGCCACATTGTAAAAGTAAGAAGCTGGCGTCCGTAGTGGCTTTATAGCTGAGCTTCACTTCTTTCCATGCTTTAGTGAATGACACATTGCCCGACGGACCACTGCTCCAGTCGCCCAACTTGGTGTGCAGTGTGCCAGTCTTCGAGGCTTTAATCTTCATGGTCATGCGGTATGTCTTGCCCTTTACGGTAGGAATGTCGGTGCAAGCAAGGAACTGTGCCTCCCATGCCCCTTGGCTCTTGGTGGTGTGTATCAGCATACCGTCGTCAGCAGAGAACGTCACGTTGTAGCCATACTGCGTAAAGTCGCTGTGCCAGCCAATGTTCTGCGTGGTAGCGAAGTCCTTGCTGTATAGTGGTACATATACCGTTACGTCGCCGTCCTTAAGATCTTCGGCAGGCTTATCCTGCAACAGTTTCAGCAGCCAGGCCTTAGGTTGCTGCGAGTGCCAAGCCAAGGTATGGCCATATATCTGCACACCGTTGGCGGTAGCAGTATTGACAAAGTTCTTGACAGTAGAGAAGTTCATGTTGCCGTTGCCGTCTACGCAGCTTGCCATCTTCATGGCGTTGCCAGCCACAGTCTCGTCAGCATTACGGTTTATAAGGTTGCGCACTACAGCGTTGTTAACGTAGTCGTTGGCACCAGTAGCAATGGCAAAGTGGAAGTTAGGGTATTTTGCCCTGTTGACATATTCCTTCAGGTCAGCGTAACCGTCAAGGTAGCGGTAGTTGGCGTCATTAGGCTTACCCGTCTCAAAATTGTAGTTCTGTTGCGCCATGGCGGTAAGCGTCATGCCGAAACAAAGAGCAAGGGAGTAGATTTTTTTCATTTTAATGAGTTATAGGTTTTCGAAATCACTGCAAAGTTACGTTTTTTCTTTTTATTACAAAACAGATCAGCGTAAAACTTGCTAAAAATCAGCGAAAAAAAGTTGTTTCTAATACTTTTTATATCGTTTGAGATACGATAACAGTTCGCCAGCTTCTGTAGCGTCAGAATATCAAGTTCTTTTGGGGGGTGAAAACCTAATTCGTTATTTTTCCGACAGCTCTCGTCTCCGCCTGTGTATTCCCTCAGTTGTTATATGTAGACATGGCTTTTAGGGTAGGTACCAAATCGCTGCTTAATCACATAGCTTTCGCCTTGCGATTAGCACCTTATCACATCGTGAAAAGGGCATTATCGCACTGGGGTATGGCATTGTCACATTTCTCTATCATTTATAACACCACCCTGTAACGAATCCGTAAGGAGTGTATTCTTCCTCAATTACCGTAGCCGCCAGATAACGAAAAAGTGCCGATAATGGTGCGAAATCAATGTTTTTTTATGAGATTTCGTACCATTATCGGCACTTTTCCGTAAATTTTCGTATATTTGCGCCATTATTTCCTGAGAGGAAATTTCTTCTGATGGCTGTCTTGGCGTCGCCGCCGCTATATGCAGCCCTCTCGTTCCACCCTCTTCATAACATACATAAACATCGTGAAGACCATTACGCCTGTTACTGCCCACGACACGGGATATACCGTCATGAGTGCACCGAAACTATGCCACGCTGGGCAGATGAGGTAAACCCACGCCACTCGCAGCACGCAGGTGCCGAAGATGACGAGTACTGTTGGCGGTATACTGATGCCCATGCCACGTAGTGCCGATGCTGATATCTCGTAACTGCAAGCTATCCACTGCACGGAGAGAACTATCAACATACGCTCGCTACCGTATTGGTACACCTGTGGGTCGGCTGTAAACAGACTGAGAAAGAAGGGCTTTAGAAATACAAAGAAGAGGTTGGCGGCGCAGGAGAGCACTAAAGCCCAACTCATGCAGATGCGGAACACGCTGCGAACGCGGTCCATCTTGCCAGCACCGTAGTTCTGACCGATGAAGGTTATGGCAGCACCGTTGAAGGCACTGATTAAGTAATAGCAGTAGTATTCAAAGTTAAGGGCAGCGGCAGAGCCTGCAACGGCGTAAGGACCGTAACTGTTTATCTCTGACTGTATGATGATGTTGCTAACGGCAAACACCATACCTTGTATGCCAGCAGGCACACCAATCTTCAGTATGCGTCGCATCTCGCGCTTGTAAAGGCGCATACCCTTCAGGTGAAGACGAAAAGGTCCCTGCTCTTTCGTCAAGAGGTAGACCACTATTGACGCACTCAGTGCGTTGGCTATGCTTGTGGCTATGGCTACTCCAGCCACTCCGAGGTGGAACACTATGACGAAGACGAGGTTGAGAATAGTGTTTACCACTCCTGCCACAACGAGGATGTAGAGTGGGCGGCGTGTGTCGCCCATGCTGCGAAGTATGGCAGAACAGAAGTTGAAGATAACGAGGAACGGTATTCCCACAAAGTAAATGCGCAGATACAGCACCGCATCGCTAAGCACTTCACGTGGAGTGTCTATGGCGGTAAGCATAGGTTGGGCGATGAGTAGTCCGCAGAGCATGAAGAGTATGCCAACTCCTAATCCCATCAGCAGTGTGGTTTGCACACCACGCGATATGCCCTCGTTGTCTTTTTGCCCTATAAAGTTCGACAATATGGCGTTGGCACCGAGCGATATACCGACGACAAGGGTAATGAAGAGGCTTATAATAGGTGCGTTGGCACCCACTGCTGCCAGTGCTTCACTACTGGCAAAGCGGCCTACCACGGCTACATCAACGGAGTTAAAGATCTGTTCCAGCGCGCTGGTGGCTGCAAGGGGCAATGCGAAGAGCACTATCTTCCACATCATAGGGCCATGCAGCATGTCTGATTGTGATTGTTTCGTCGTCATTTGTGTTATCCTTTTTTCTACTCCTTCCTTATGTCTTTTATTCTAAAGATTGTTCCATTTCGTCTTTATCATGCGGTGTAATGTCAGTAATCACTGCAACCTAAATGTCACGGGTAATGTATATACTACGCGAACAGGCGTTCCTCCGCTCTTACCAGGAATCCATTTGGGCATTGATTCAAGAACTCGTACAGCCTCCTTGTCAAGTGATGGGTCTATAGATTGTACAACTTTTACGTTGGTTACAGTACCATCTTCTTCTATTACCATTTTACATATAACTCTCACTTGTTTACCATTTTTCCTCGCATCTGCAGGATACTTAAGGTGACTTGACAAAAATTGCATCAAAGCACCCATGCCACCAGGATATGAAGGCATCTGGTCTACTATTTCAGAAGCATTTTCTTTTCTTGTGTCTTCTTGTATTTGTGCAGCCTTTGCCTTCTTCTGCTCGTTAGCTATAGAGTCATGGTTAGCCCAATAACGGTCTATCTTAGCCATAATCTCCTTCACCTTCTTCCAGTATAGCGTGGGGTTAGTCTTTTGCAAGTCGGTGGTTCCAGCCTTAAAGCCATCTTGAAGTTCAAGAGGAACATGATAATATCCACACATATATTCGTTGTAAATAAAGGCAATGTCATAGCTTCCATACGACAAAGCATGGAACTCACCGCCTTTTTTAGGAACATCAGGGCGGTCAGGGTATCGTTGACTCAGCGACGGACTATAGTTTAGTATAAAGATATAGTCCTTCATCGCTGTGTTGTTCTGCGCAAGTGTGCTTACTGATACAATGAAAGATGGCAGTAAGAAAGCAAGAAGTGTCAGTAATGTTTTGTAACAATGTTTCATAATAGTTGCTTGGTAACATGCTTTGAATATATAACTTACCCCTGTAAGTGGCTCGTCTAACCACTTTATATATATCAACATAAAGTCACGAGCACTCTTACAGGGGCAACTAATCTATAGACTTCCTAACAGCGATACACCCGCTATTATTCCGCCTAATATAGCTATGGCATAAATAACCAAAACTATTATCGTCAGGATTCCCATGAACTTTGTCAGTGAAGAGAGGTTAGAAGTAGCTTGTTCTAACGACTCTTGGCTCACATCATTCATCGCCTCACGAGTAGTTCGGACTATGTTGAACATCTTTTTCAGTGGATAGACGTAAAGGGCTATTACAATAACGTAACATATACCCATTGCTTTCTGTGCCGCACCGTTACCTAAGCATATCATGCAGAGTCCCGCTAATGCAGTGACTACCATGGCCACCGTTCCTGTTACTGCTAAGAACTTAGTCCATTTTGCTGACGTTAGAAGGTCATTCTTTATGCCTTCCGTGATTTTAAGGTTCTCTAATCCTTCCATACTCGTTAGTTTTTAGTTATTAAGTAATATTGAAAAAATAACTTACGCGGTTTTTACCTCAGATTGCTGAGATATTTTGGGGATATGAAGATGGAGCGATGCGAGCATCGTGACTGATGAATAGCCACAAAATAGCCAGCAAGATGAGATAAAAGCTGCGTAAGAAGACGTTACTCTAACAATATAAAAATTGAATAAGTTATTTTTTTAATATTACTAAAGTTGTTTATATTGCCACTTACTTAGCTTCAGGTGCTGGCACCTGGTCCATGTCGTCAGGTTCAGGGAAAATCTCCTTGAGGTAGCTAACGAAGAACTGTAGTGCCTTGTTTGTAGCGTTACGGAGGTTTGCCTCACGTCCATCGTCACCCTCAAGCTTTAGCGTACGTATGTCGTCTGCTGTGCCACAGGCTATCCAAATGGTGCCTACAGGTATGCCAGCCTCTGCTCCAGGACCTGCAAAACCAGTGGTAGCGATGGCGTAGTCGGTACCGAGAAGGTTGATAACGCCTTTTACCATCTCCTTGGCAACTTCCTCACTGACAGCGTTTTTCTCTGCTATGAGGTCTGCGTCAATATTGAGCACGGTAGTCTTTGCCTCGTTAGAGTAGCATATAGTGCCTCCTTTGTAGTAGGCAGATGCTCCTGGTACTGATGTTATCACTTCGCCAATGCGTCCGCTGGTGCATGACTCCGCAGTAGCGATAGTCTTGCCTGACTCATATAATTTATAAAGAATCTCTTTACTTAGTACTCTGCTTTCTAATTCCATGATTATTAAATTAAGAATTAAAAATTAATGATTAAAAGTTATTGTTACCTTTGTAAATCAAGAATTAAGAATTAAGAATTATGAATTATGATTATCATTATTTCCTTTTGAAGACTTTTCCACGTTAGTATTTATGGGGTATTCCGTAGCAGGCTCTTCACTCCTACGGTAGTAATCATAACTTTTAATTCTTAGCTTTTAATTTTTAACTTACTTGAACGTTACCTTTGAGAATGCTGGTGCGTCAATAGAACAGAAGTCTTTGTCGCGCAATTTGAAGCTGCCTACGCAGCCTATCATGGCAGCATTGTCGGTAGTGAAGGAGAACTTCGGTATGTATACCGTCCAGCCAAAGCGTTTGGCGTAGTCGTGGAAGGCGTTACGCAAACCGTTATTGGCAGACACTCCGCCTGCTACCGCTACGTGTTTGATACCCGTTTGCTTAACAGCCAGTTTCAATTTCTTCATCAGTATGTCGACAATAGTCCACTCAAGGCTCGCCGCTATGTCCTCCTTGTGATGCTCAATGAAGTCTGGGTCTTCCTTAACCCACTTCTGCATGTTATAGAGGAACGATGTCTTCAGACCAGAGAAGCTGTAGTCCAGTCCTGGAATGTGTGGCTCTGCGAACGTGTATGCCTTGGGGTTGCCTTGTCGTGCCAGTCTGTCGATGATAGGACCACCAGGGTATCCCATTCCCATTACCTTAGAACACTTGTCTATTGCCTCGCCTGCCGCATCGTCGATGGTCTGTCCTAACACCTCCATGTCGTTGTAGGCGTTGACCTTTACTATCTGTGAGTTGCCTCCACTGACAAGCAAACAGAGGAAGGGTAGTGGTGGCTCGTGGTTGTCGTCCTCACTCTCCTTTATGAAATGTGCCATGACGTGTCCCTGAAGGTGGTTTACATCAATAAGGGGTATGCCTAAGGAACGGGCGAAACCTTTGGCAAAGCTTACGCCTACAAGGAGCGAACCCATCAAGCCTGGACCACGGGTGAAGGCAACGGCAGATAGTTGTTCCTTGGTGATGCCAGCACGTTTGATGGCAGCGTCTACTACGGGCACCACGTTTTGTTGATGTGCTCGTGAAGCGAGTTCAGGCACAACGCCGCCGTATTCTTTGTGTACGTCCTGCGATGCTGTAACGTTGCTGAGCAGCACACGTCCCTTCAGCACAGCCGCTGAGGTGTCATCACAAGAACTCTCGATAGCGAGTATGTATTTATCTTCTTCCATGTCTATTCCTTTTAAGAAATGTTTTCCGAAGACTTAGTAATGTTGAAAAAATAACTTACGCAGTTTTTGCCTCAGATTGCTGAGATATCTTGGGGATATGAAGAAGGAACGATGCGAGCATCGTGACTGATGAATAGCCACAAAATAGCCAGCAAGATGAGATAAAAGCTGCGTAAGAAGACATTACTCGAACAATATAAAAACTGAATAAGTTATTTTTTTAATATTACTTAGTATGTAAGAATCTCCACACCATGGTCGGTCATGAGTAGCGTGTGTTCCCATTGAGCAGAAGGTAGTTCGTCTTCTGTTATCACTTCCCAACCGTATTCATCGTCGGCATCTATAAATACCTTCCATGAACCCATGTTTATCATTGGCTCGATAGTGAACACCATGCCTGGCACAAGGAGCATACCAGTGCCCTTATGACCGTAATGCAGCACCTCAGGCTCCTCATGGAACTGTAGTCCCACACCGTGACCGCAGAGGTCGCGCACCACGCCGTAGTGGTATTTTTTACAGTGTTTCTCTATGGCATGACCTATGTCGCCTACGAAAGAGAATGGCTTTGCCGCCTCCATGCCTATCTCTAAGCACTCTTTCGCTACCTTTACGAGTTGTTCCTTCTCTGGCGTTGTCTTGCCAATGATGAACATACGTGAAGCGTCGGCATAGTATCCGTCCTTTATTGTAGTGAAGTCAACGTTGACGATGTCGCCTTCCTGTAGCACGTCTGATTCCTTAGGGATGCCGTGGCACACCACTTCGTTGATACTGGTGCATACGCTTTTAGGGAAGCCCTCGTAGTTGAGGCATGCTGGTATGGCGTCGTTCTGCTTACATACCTCCATACATATATCGTCAATCTCTTGCGTATTCATGCCTGCGTGTATCTCTGCCGCAACAGCATCGAGCACTGCTGTATTGATAACACCAGCGCGTCGTATTCCCTCTATCTGCTCAGGAGTTTTTATAAGGTCACGTGTAGGCACAAGTTTTCCTTTGTTTTCCCAGTACATGATCTGCTTGTCCAGTTCTGTAGGTTCCTGTCCTTTAAGGCAGTGCCAACGTCTTTTCTTCATCATTAAGTAAGTATTCAAAATTATTTTTATAAATAAGTAAGTTAATGTTCTTGTATTATTTGGAATATTTAATACAGTCTCTTTTGGTCATCTGCTTCCCCTGCTTCCCCTGTTTTCTGTCGCAATGCCCGCATTGCCCCCCCTTCGGTTCCCCCGTTATCGGGGGACAGAAACCCTCAAACAGTGAAACCAGCTGCCTCAAAATAGCCTATATTAAATATTAAAATAATTTTGAACACTTACTTATCTTAGTTTTTATTATATAAATGAAGAATGAAGAATGTAGAATAAAGAATATAATATACTTACATTTGCCGTTCCCTACCTTGGGAAACTTATATTCTTCATTCTTCATTCATCATTCTTCAATTTACGTTTCGTATTTTTTTTACCACGCAAAGAGTGGGTAATCCTTCATTGTAGCGTTAACCTCGCCACGTACTTTTGTTATCACCTCTTCGTTCTCAGGGTCGTTGAGCACCTCTTCTATCCATGCTGCTATCTTCACCATGAGGTCTTCCTTTGCGCCACGTGTAGTGATGGCAGGAGTACCGAGGCGGAATCCTGATGTTTGGAACGCTGAACGTGTGTCGAATGGCACCATGTTCTTGTTTATTGTAATGTCAGCCGCAACGAGAGCGTTCTCTGCTACCTTACCTGTGAGGTCTGGGTACTTAGAGCGCAGGTCAACAAGCATTGAGTGATTGTCAGTGCCTCCTGATACGATAGTGAAGCCACGCTTGATGAGTTCCTCTGCCAATACAGCGGCGTTCTTCTTCACCTGTAGGGCATATTCCTTAAATTCTGGCTTCAATGCCTCGCCAAAGGCAACGGCCTTAGCTGCAATGACGTGCTCAAGAGGTCCTCCCTGCTGACCAGGGAATACGGCAGAGTTAAGCAGTTGTGACATCTTCTTTACCACTCCCTTTGGTGTCTTGTAGCCCCATGGGTTGTCGAAGTCCTTACCAAGAAGGATAAGTCCGCCACGAGGACCACGAAGGGTCTTGTGAGTTGTGGTGGTTACGATGTGCGCATACTTCACTGGGTTCTCCAGAAGACCTGCTGCGATGAGTCCGGCAGGGTGTGCCATATCAATCATAAGGAGTGCTCCTACCTCATCGGCAATCTTTCTCATGCGAGCGTAGTCCCACTCACGGCTGTAAGCGGAGCCACCACCGATGATGAGTTTTGGTTTATGCTCCTTGGCGAGTTGCTCCATCTCGTCGTAGTCTACACGTCCTGTCTCCTTGTTAAGGTTGTAACCTATAGGGTTATACAGTATACCAGAAGTGTTAACGTGTGATCCATGAGAGAGGTGACCGCCGTGGTCAAGGTTCAGTCCCATGAAGGTATCGCCTGGCTTCAGTACTGCGAGGAGTACGGCAGCGTTAGCCTGTGCTCCTGAGTGTGGCTGCACGTTGGCGTATTCTGCACCAAACAACTGGCAGGCGCGGTCTATAGCGAGTTGCTCTATCTTGTCTACTACCTGGCAACCGCCATAGTAACGATGACCGGGATAGCCTTCAGCGTATTTGTTAGTACAATAGGAGCCCATCGCCTCCATTACCTGTTCGCTTACGAAATTCTCTGATGCGATAAGTTCAATGCCTTTCAACTGACGCTGATGCTCGCACTCTATGAGGTCAAAAATCTTCTGGTCTCTTTCCATGATTAGTATGGTTTGTTATATGGTTTAGTCATGATTAAACATGGCGCAAAGTTACAAAAAAATTATCAAACGACCAAGAGATGTAAATGAAGAATGTAGAACGAAGAATGAAGAATATGAAAATGACCAGTATTTACTTGTTTACTTACAATTTGAAAGCATCCAAATCAGAGTGTAATAACATAGCTTTCACCTTATGATTTGGGCGTGATTGCACTGTGTTAGCATACATATCGCAAATCTAACAATTTGTTTTCAAAACTGTAAGTAAAACAATTCTTTTTATTTATAATTTGAAAGTGTTTCTGTATATAGTGAATGTGTTAATGCTAAAGAAAAAAATCCCCTGCCATGGCATCGCGTCATGGCAGGGGAACGGTTGTTATTTTGTTCTATGTCTGTTACTTTTTGTCTGGATGTGGCGGTCTTGGACCACGTGGGTGTTGTCCTCTTACGAGGTTGTCCATCACGCGATGCTTGAACTTTTCTTCCGCCTTGATGCATCTCATCACCTTCATTGCTGGTATGGCACGGCAGAACTTGGTGTGATACTGGCTCTTTAGTTTTGTTATCTTTAGTTCTATCTCGTCCATTTGCTCTATCGTCTTCGCTGCTTCCTTGTCGCTGGACGGACGCTTGTGCGCCAGTTTCATCTGCTGATTAAACAGTGCACGTTGCTTGTCCTGTAGTTCACGGAAGAGGGGAAAGAAAGTGGCAGCCTCCTGTGGGCTTAGTTGTGCGTCCTTGGTTATGAAGGCCTCTTGGTCTTTTCTGAACTGCTGTGGGTTGAACTTCTTGTTCTCTTGCTCTGCATTGATGCTGATTGCAGAGAGGAACATCAGTATTATGAATAGTAACTTCTTCATGGGTTGGGTTGTTTAGAGGTTATTGTTCTGCTACGTACATATAGACATCGTTGTTGTCAACCATGGCATAGTCCATACATTCCTTTACGTAGTCATCGGTCACCGTCTCCGTTTCGTTGGCGTTTGTTGCTGTGTTCACACCGTTATCAATGTTCTCTCCGAAGTATGTTAGGGCACCAATCCCCATTACCAGTGCCGCTACGGAGGCGGCAACGGCATATCTAAAGTGTGGCATCAGCCATACCTTAGGCTTGCGCTTCTTTGCTTCCTCAGCGTCAACGGCATCCATTATCCGCTTGTTCAGCGTGCTGAAATACTCTTCTGGCACGCGGTAGGCTCCGTTGTCACGGTACGGTCTGTCAAGTATTTCATTAGGGTTTCTCATAATTTGTGTTTTTAGAATATCGTCTTCTTTTTATACTCTTGACACTTCTACCTTCAATAGGTTTAATGCCTGTGTAATAAAAAAGTGTTATTTTCTTGTCAAGAAGCGTTTTATCTTCTCTACAGCGTGGTGATAGTTGGCTTTCAGTCCGCCTTCAGTGGTGCCAAGTATTTCGCTTATCTCCTTATAAGGCTTGTCCTCGTAGTACTTCATGGCGAAGACGGCACGCTGTGCTTCTGGCAGTGTCTCCATGGCGTTGCGCAGCAGTTGCTCCGCTTCGTCGCCATCGAAGTATTCGTCTGCAAACAAATTAGCGGTATCACAGACATCTATCTCGCTGTCTGCGTACCGCTTTTCTTTTCTTATAAGATTCAATGCCTCATTAACGGCAATGCGATGCAGCCATGTGCTGACGCTCGCTTCGCCTCTGAAGTCATCAAGTTTGTTCCATGCTTTGACGAAAGTGTTTTGCACTACATCGTCAGCATCCTCGTGCTTTCCCACTATATGGCGTGCTGTCCAATACAGTTTCTCGCTGTATTGCTCCACTAACACGGTAAAAGCCCTGCGCCGTGTTGCCTTGTCCATGAGTTGAGAGAGTAGAGTTTGCTCGTCCATTTCTCTGTTATCCGCGGATTTATCTACCGCTGATATTTACCTTCTTTGATACGTTGGCTACCTTTACGGGGTATATTCCCTTTGAGAGGTGACTCATGTCTATCCTTTTCTCCTGCGTATCTATGCGCACAGACATTACTTCTACGCCTATAAGATTATAGATATGCACGGTCTTTCCTGCCGCGTTGCTTACCACAACGGCATTACCTTTCTGCTCTATCTTGATAGGCTGAACCTCTATCTCGTTGAGTTCTATGCGTGCTGACGCTGCCTCCTGTAATGAAGGACAGAAGTTCATGGCAGCGATAAGGGTCATTATTATGAGTATATTCTTTATCATAGGCAGTAGATTATAGTTTATACGGCACTTTATAGCACCGTGTACTCACGCTGCTATATGTGCTTTTGCAAAGTTACAAAATTCTTTTCTTTTACTTTCCGTGCCTTTGCTTATTTATTATATGGTTAACCTATTTTAACTTTCTCGTCTAAATTCCGCGCAAATTATGGCGGTGGCGATAGATACATTAAGGCTTTCGGCGGTACGGTTGTCGGCAGGGAAGGGTGGTATCAGTAGTTTGTGTGTCAGCAGTTGTGCTACTTCCTGACTTATTCCGTTGCCTTCATTGCCCATGACTATCACTCCGTTTGGCGTCAACTTGTTATTGTAGAGGTTCTCTCCGTCAAGCATTGTGCCGTAAATAGGTGTGGACTTCGGTAGTGACTGTAACCACTGGCAGAGGTCAGTGTAGCACACTCGCACTCTGGCTATGCTGCCCATCGTGGCTTGTACCACCTTGGGGTTATAGGCATCAGCGGTTGTTGGGCTGCACACTATGTTCTTTATGCCAAACCAGTCGGCTGTGCGTATTATGGTGCCGAGGTTTCCTGGGTCCTGCACTCCATCGAGACAGAGGCACAGGTTGTGTTCTGTCAGTGTGCTATTGGGCAGTGTCTGCTGGTCTGGCATGGTGAAAACGCCTAACACCTGCTGTGGGTGCAGCAAGAGACTTGCCTTTTTCAGTTCCTCGTCTGTTACGGTTATGTATTCCGTTTCTGCCGCTAACGCCACTGGGCTTTGCCACTCTTCCGTTGCCACTATCAACTGTGCGTGGCATCCAGCGAGCAATAGGTCACCCACGCTCTTATGCCCTTCGGCAACAAAAGCGTTCTCCATTCTCCGAAACTTCTTTTGTTCCAGAGAATGGATGTACTTTATTTTGCTTTTACTTAGTGACATACCACTATCCCATTATCGCCTCTGCCAACGCTTCCAAGGCAGGAATATCGCTGTCTTTCATGCGTCCGCGTAGCGTAACGAGGTCGCCCTTTATCGTCACGTTCTTCATCTCGCTGAGCATAGCGGTCATTACTCGTCCTGCTGATGGTGCCCATGAGCCATTCTCTATGAGTGCTACCTCACGGTTCTGCCATGCCTTTATCTGCAGGTGGTGTATGAAGTCGTACATTGGTGGGAACAGTCCTGCGTCGTAGCTTGATGCTGCCAGCACCAGTTTGCCATACTTGAAGGCGTCTTCTATCGCCTCTGCCTGGTCGTCGCGGCTAAGGTCTGCCACAGAAACCTTCTTGCATCCCTTTGCCTTC
>CAKQDQ010000011.1 GCA_934229335.1 uncultured Prevotella sp. | reverse complement strand
CCCCTAAAGTTCGCACCTACTTTTTTCAGAGATACGAACTCAGACACCACGTCCACTATGTCCGCGGCATCCTTTATGCGTTCTATGGTAGTTCTGTCAATCATTTGAATATAGAGAAGTTTACACTTCCGTATGCCCTGTGTTCTATAAAACGTGGGTGTTCAGAGAAATCGTACTGCTTACCGTGCTCAAATACCAATATCCCGTCTTCCTTTAGCAACGGCAAGGCAAGTTCAGGAATCTCTGGAAGGGTAGGTAAAGCGTACGGAGGATCAGCGAAAATAAAGTCAAACTGCCTTTTACAGCTTTTCAAAAAACGGAAAACGTCGCCCGTAATGAGTGTATGATTCAGTGTGCCTAACTTCTCAACGCATTGCTTAATGAATCTTGCGTGGTCACGATCTTTCTCTACGCTCACCACGTTAGCGCAGCCTCTTGACAGTAACTCCAATGAGATGCTGCCAGTGCCAGCAAACAAGTCGAGTGCGTTAGCGTCGTCAAAGTCAATGTAACCCATCATGACGTTAAAGATATTCTCCTTTGCAAAGTCCGTTGTCGGGCGTGCTTTGAATGAACGTGGCACTTCAAAGTGGCGTCCTTTATATTGTCCTGTGATTATTCGCATAGATAGATGGTTTCTTAATCCGTAACTATAAATGTCTTGTTGTGGTAATGATTACAACATCATGTCAAACGGCATCCCCTCTATCATTGATAAAGGAGAGCGGTTAAGTGATACCGATGGTGTCACGATGTGTACATGAGCGATGTATGATTCCAGCTTCTGTAGTAGCCATTCATCATGTGGCATCTCACCAGCAATGAATAGCTCGTCCTCCTTTTGGCGCATTCCGAGCTGTTTCCAAGCAAAGAGTATGTAGTACATGGCATCGTGAGCGTGCTGTGCATCGAAGACATTAGCAAAGTGAATACGCCTCTGCTCAAAGCTGCATATATCCAGACACTTGTCGTGAAAATAAGCGAACATTCTGCGTCTGTCACCATTTTGGTAATACCTTTTATATAGATGCTCCCACATAGGCAACATGATGCTTGTCACATCAACCCGTTCGCAGTTGTCGCCCACTACCATCTTCAGGTCTTTGTTGACAGCATACAGTGCCATAGCTTCAAACTGTGGCATCTCTCTTAATATTTTCTCCTCTCCCTTATGCCCTGTCATTACGCAGCTATACATTGCTTCTTTGTCGAAATTTTCCGTCTCTTCAAAGTCCTCTCGTGGTATTAATACGACAGGGGTATTAAGCATTAGTACCGCCTTTGTAAAATGAGTGTTAAGGTATGGCTGTTCCTTAAACGCCTCTCTGAGGTTTGCTGATAATGACATCCCACTCTTTACTGGGTATTGGTAAAAAGCTTTCGTACCGTCACTCTGTGGCACAAGAAACGCCAGTGTGCCGTTTCCAGCCCTGATGGTCAAGTGGTTTGTGGATGATATGTTGTGGTTCGGATTCATCGTAGTGAAAAAGTAATTTACTAATGTGTGTTTGGTGAAAACATCAAATAAATGTTTTTATAGTCACCAAGCCCCTGTATATTCGCAGAAAGTTTGTAACTTTGCAGTGCAAAAGTACAAAAAAAAAATCGTCTTTGCAAATAAAGACAAATCAATGTTTAAGATAATAACCTTGAAATATGTCCAAGCTAATTTCCAGAACCACTCGTAATCATGACAATAAGCGAATTTAAGACCCTCGTAATATCACGTTTTGGCTTTGAGCCTACTGCCGACCAGCGCCATGCCCTTGATGTGTTTACAGCTTTCCTCGCAGTGCGTAGTGGTATGCCAGCAATGATATTACGCGGTTCAGCAGGTACGGGAAAGACGTCGCTTGTGGCGGCTATGGTGCAGACTCTTGTTGCCTTGAAGCAGCGTGTAGTGCTGATGGCCCCCACGGGACGTGCTGCCAAGGTGCTTGCCATAAACTGTTCGTTGCCTGCTACCACCATACACCGCAAGATATATCGTCAGAAAAAGATGGATGGTGACTTTAATCTTGACGTTAATATGCACCATGATACCTTGTTCGTTGTAGACGAAGCCTCAATGATAAGCACCATGCCACAGCTTTCGTCAGAGGGGATGCCCGCGTTTCTTGGTAATGGTGGTGGCGTGATAGACGATCTTGTGACATACGTCTATTCAGGACGCAACTGTCGACTGATGCTTATTGGTGATACAGCCCAGCTGCCACCAATAGGTGAAGACGAAGCACCTGCACTGCAACCATGGCTTGTCGGCAGTTATGGGTTAGACGTCTCAGACTGCGACTTGGGCGAGGTAGTGCGACAAAAACAGGAGAGTGGCATACTGTGGAACGCTACAGCTATACGTCGACTCATTACGCACGTTGAAGCAACGGCACTGCCTGTGATTCGTTTTCGTGGCTTTGCCGATATAAAGGTGGTGCATGGTAATGAGCTGATAGAGAGTCTTGCGAACAGTTATCACAACGTAGGTATGGACGATACCATAGTTATAACGCGCAGCAATAAGCGTGCTACGATATATAATGAGGGCATACGCATACAAGTAGTCGACCTTGACGGAGAGCTATGTTCTGGCGATCGTATAATGGTTGTAAAGAATCACTATTTTAATATACCAGAAAACGATGGTGCAAAGCGAACTACTGGCGAACCCAAACAACCTTCGTTGCCCTTCATAGCCAATGGCGACATGGCGATAGTGCGACGTGTGCGCAATGTGCGTGAGCTTTATGGCTTTCACTTTGCCGACCTTACGCTCCGTTTTCCTGATTATGATGACTGTGAGATGGAGCTGACATCAATACTTGATGTTCTTCATACTGATGCGCCAGCGTTATCTGCCGCTCAGCACAAACAGTTGTATGAAGCCGTGATGGAGGACTACATGGATATTCCCCGTAAGGCAGATCGTCTCAAAGCCATGCGTGAAGACAGGTACTATAATGCCTTACAGGTCAAGTTCGCCTATGCCGTTACCTGTCATAAGGCGCAGGGTGGACAGTGGAGTCACGTCTATGTAGACCAAGGGTACATGACCGATGATATGCTAACGCCAGACTATATGCACTGGTTATATACTGCCTTCACGCGTGCAACGCAGACTCTTTACCTTGTTAACTGGCCTAAGCAGCAGAGCGATGGGATAGAAGACGATGACTGAAATAGCGGAAAAAATATGACGATATGTTATTCTTGAGCAAATTTTTGTAATAAAGAAGAAAGTCTTTTCGGTTAGAATTATGTAACTTCGCAGAGCGAAATAGCAATGTATAATAACCTTTCAAAACTCTCATTAATATGATTAGATGTATCTCAAAAAAGTTGTTACTGCTGTCGTCACTCTTTGTTACTACAGCAGTAGCAGCGCAATCACTCCCGACATGGAGCGATGTGGATTATGTAGGTGATGGCATAGTGGGGCATAAGTTGGATATTTACCGTCCTGCCGACAATAAGGCATTGCACAAAGTTGTAGTTATTATCTACGGTAGTGCATGGTATAGTAACAATAGTAAGGGAAAAGCCTTTAGCGAGATAGGGCAGCCACTGCTCGATGCTGGCTTTGCTGTGGTAAGCATTAACCACCGAGCAAGTGTAGAAGCGAAGTTTCCAGCGCAGATTAACGATGTGAAGGCAGCCATACGTTATGTAAGGGCACACGCTAAGGATTATGGCTTCGACACCTCTTTCGTAGGTATCACAGGTTATTCTTCAGGCGGTCATCTATCGTCTTTAGCGGGAACGACCAACGGTGTGAAGCAATATACCGTAGGCAAGGAAACCGTTGATATAGAAGGTACAGAGGGAAAGTGCCTTAAAAGCAGTAGTAAGGTAGACGCAGTAGTAGATTGGTTCGGTCCTGTTGACATGGCGCGTATGCAAGATTGCTCCACTACCAAGGATGAAAAAGCACCAGAAGCAACATTACTCGGAGTGGCACCAGCAAAGAATCTGGACCTTGTGGCACTGTTAGGACCTGCTACTTACCTTGATAAGAAAGACCCCATGTTTCTCGTTATACATGGAGACGTAGACCCCGTGGTGCCATATTGCCAAAGCGTAAACTTCAGTGAGGCACTAAAAAAGCAAGGTAAGCTGTATGATTTTGTCACCGTTCCTAATGGAAAACACGGTCCAGTGACCTTTAATAAGGATACCTTTAGTAAGATGGTAGACTTCTTTAAGAAGATGGCGAAGATGAAATAAAAAAGCTACATTATAGATAATCAATTAAAATCGTGTTCTATCCGTTAAGTGGAAAGAACACGATTTTTTCGATATAACTATGTTATCTCAGACTACAGAGAGCCTATTGCATATTTTCTAACATCTCGTTGATGATACCGTCAGCCAGTCCTACGGTAGGCACAAGAATAGTGTCAGCCTTCACTATGCTCGCCACCATAAGGAAAAGTTGTGCCGCAGGCACTATGACATCTGCACGACTCGGACGTAGGTCAAACTCAAGCATACGTTGTTCTACGTTGAGTGCCGACAGTCGTTTGTAGAGAGAAGACAGTGTGCTGACAGTAAGGCTCTCCTTAGTCCGTTCCTTCTTCGGTGCAAGGCGGTGCAGTTTGTTGATGTTACCGCCAGAGCCTACGATGCGAACGTTGCTTACCCCATCAGTGAGTTGCTTCACACTGTCGGCGAGTTCTTGCCATATAGCAGGCGAAACGCACTCGTTAAGTATGCGTAGGGTGCCGATATTGACAGAGCGACTGCCAACGAGTTTGCCGTCGCAAACAAGCGATACCTCCGTAGAACCGCCACCTACGTCCATGTAGAGCAGGTTACCAGTGCCCGAATAATTATCGCGTATGGTACGTGCCTCTTCGTCGCCACTTATTATCTCTATATCAATCTTCGTAGCTTTTGCTACACTCTTCAGTATCTTTTTACCGTTTTTAGCGTCACGCAGGGCAGAAGTAGCACAGGCACGATATTGCTTTACATTATATAATATAAGCAGTTGGTGAAACACTTTCATGGTGCGCGTCAGCATCTCTTTACGCTCTTCGCTTATCTTACCATTGGTGAAAACGTCGATACCCAATCGTATAGGGATGCGCAGAAATTGTAACTTCTTTGTGCGTAAGCCTTTTTCCGTCTTTTCTACGCTCTTTATCAGTATACGTGCAGCGTTAGAACCAATGTCTATAGCAGCGAGATTAGTCTGTTCTGTGTTCATATTTATTGTTATCCTTGTATCTGTTCTTCAGACAGTTTGATGTAATATTTATATAGTTCCTCTTGTGAACGGAATGTCGATGAGGCATCTTCACCATTTGCAGGTTCACCGATAACTTTATGACTGTGAGAATTATCCAGAAGTCCATAGTCCACTATGCGCTGACACTCCGCCTTAATTTCAGGTGCGTAGACAGGCGTTACCACCTCAATACGGCTGTCAAGGTTGCGTGGCATCCAGTCAGCAGAGCCTATAAACACCCTTTCGTCGCCGTTGTTACAGAAGCGGAAGATGCGCGAATGTTCAAGATAGCGGTCTATAATGCCCCGTACGTGCAGGTTACCGTTAAACTCCCTGCTGTCGGTAAGCGAGCAGTTGCCCCGTACAAGCAGGTCTATTCTCACCCCAGTGCGAGCCGCATCGTATATCTTCTTAATGATGTCGAGGTCTGTAATGTGGTTCACCTTCACCTTAATATATGCTGGTTTGCCAGCAAGATGGTTGCGAGTCTCGTTGTCAATAAGTGCAATAAACTTCTTCTTCATCTCGTTAGGCGAAACGAGAAGCTCTCGGAATTTCTGCGTTGCGTATGGCTTCTCAATGAACTTAAACACCTTTTCCACGTCAGCCGTAAGATTTCTGTTTGCTGTGAACATCAATACGTCGGTGTAAGCCGCTGCGTTGCCCTCATGAAAGTTGCCTGTTGATATGCACGCGATGTCGCTTCCTTTCGTGAAACTGATGTGAGTAATCTTCGAATGTACCTTCAGTCCCTCAACGCCAAATATCACGTTGATGCCAGCATCCTGCATCTTCTTGCTCCAACGAATATTTGACGCCTCGTCAAAACGTGCGAGCAGTTCTATCACTACCGTTACCTTCTTACCGTTTTGTGCTGCAGCAATCAGTGCGCGTATAACCTTAGAGTCCTTTGCCAGGCGGTAAAGCGTGGTCTTAATGCTCTTCACCGCAGGGTTCATAGCAGCCTCATTGAGCAGACGTATGTAACCATTGAAACTGTGGTATGGCACGTGCAGGAAGAGGTCTTTGCGTCTTATGGCGTCGAAGAGACTGTCATGACAACAGAATTCCGCAGGAAGGATAGACTGCCACTTAGGGTATCTCAGGTCTTTTCTGCCACAGTCAGGGAACTTCATCATGTCGCGATGATTCTGATATTTGCCACCTGCAACGGCAGTGTCAAGACTACCGTTGCCGTTAAGACGCTGCTTAATGCGACGAAGCATACCCTCAGGCATCTTATGGTCGTAGACAAGACGCAGCGGAAAGCCCGTTTTGCGCGACTTAACGCCATTGGCTATTTTTTGCATGAACGCCTGGTCGAGCACGTTGTCAATCTCAAGTTCGGCGTCACGAGTAAACTTAAAGCTAAAAGCCTCATAGCTGTCAAACGGCATTCCCGGGAAGAACATCGGCAGACAGATGCGGATAATGTCGTCAAGATACATCACATAGCATGCTTTATCGTCGGTAGCATTGGCAGGAGCAGGCACCGTAATCCAGCGTCCGCAGCAACCTACGGGTAGAGGTAGTAGTGCATACTGCGGCTTTCGCTCGCCTTCACGCAGTTTAACGATAAAGTATATCATGTCGTCGGCCTCATATTCAAACTGCTTTATGTTGTCAAGCCACAGAGGAAGCACGCGTCCGATGAGGTTTTCCTGATAAAAGTGCATTACGTAGTCACGCTGTTTATCGTCAATCTGCGTGTCGTCTACTATCATGATGTGCTCTTTCTTTAGTGCGTTCTCAACCTCTACCACAGCCTCACCAAACTCCTTGCTGTACTGAGCGTTAAGTTTATTGAGTTCCTTCTGTAGTTTCTTAGCGTGTTCTATCTCCGCTTTCTCGCTGTTTCTAAGGTTGCGTCCCTCTGGTTTATAGGCGAGAATACGGTTAATGTTAGCCATCCTCACGCGGAAGAACTCATCAAGGTTGTTGGAATATATGCCGAGAAAGCCGAGCCTTTCTATTACAGGAACATCTTGTCGGCGTGCCTCTTCCAGTATGCGGTGGTTAAAATACATCCAAGAGAGGTCACGGTCTATGGTCTTTATATCTTTCATTTCTTTTTATTTGTTTAGTTGTGCGGTTTTTAAGTCGTTTAGTTGTTTGGTGGTTTTGTTATTTCTTCGTTTGTCATTTTCTTTATAAATCATCATCATTCAACAAGTAAACCAAACCACCAAACCACTAAACCACCAAACCATAATCTTAGAATTTTACCATTATCTCTGCTACAATCTTATCCTGTTCGCTCTCTTTAGCACCGCCATGAGGGTACCAATACTTCTCATAGTTAAGTCGAAGGTCAGTAGGGAAATACGGATTACGCACCGCAAAGGTCATGCCCAGCGTCATACGGTGGCGCATATAGTCGCTGATGGCAAGACGTTGTGGGGCATTTGCGTCGTTGTTGCTCACAAAGCCCTTCTTGCCGTCAGAGTGATCGTCCATATAGTCATAACGTGCAAGGTATGAAACACTCTGCAAGAACGACTTTTCTTTCTTTATAGGCATCTTGTATATCGCCATAGCGTTGACCGCGTTACAGTCGCTGAAGGCATCTCTCATGTACGACTTGTGCAGATATTCTGCCTCAATATGTACAGGTCCACACTCATAGTATGTGCCGAAATCAAGAGAAGTGTAGTGCGCCTCTCGGTTGGCTATTGCGGTATGCTGTATTGACGGCACAATGGCGAGTCCCTTAACAGGGAACCACTGTAGGCGGGCAGAGTAGTTAATGTCGCTGTACCACGCTGTCTTCTGATTGTCAAGGTTAGAACCATTGAACAGTCCCGCATCGAGAATGGCAACTGTTTTTGCGTTGTCGCCAGTAGACTTGAAGGTATATCCAGCCTGAAAACCTACGTCACGCATATCGCCTACCTGCTTGGCGATAAAGCTACGGTTGGCGAAATATTGCGCAGAAGGGTTGCGGTGAGCGTCGATAGAGAACGGCATACGCTGCTGACCCACGCTGAGGCGCAGTGTCTTCCATGGATTAACGCGCACCCATGCGTCCTTCATCTTAATCTGACTCTCGTCACACAGGTCAACCTCTAACTTATATTCAGACCTCAGAGGCAGTGCTCCGCTGACGCTGAGACGTGCGTTACGTACCTCAAAACGTGAGGCATCCATGTCTGGCTGATACTCATATTTGCCGCGCAGAATACCGTGCAGTTGTGGAGTATACTTGCTCTTGGCGTCCTGCTTGGGCTGTTTCTCCGCCTCTTGGCGTTGCATGAGTTCACGGTTCTGCTGTTCGAGCAGTGCTACACGCTCCTCAAGAGTCTGCGCATGAGTAGTGCAGCATACGCCAAAAGCGCACGACAACAGTAGGAAACTGGTTTTTCTTAATCGGGAAAAGGTGTTGATTTTCATTGTCTATAATATAAAGTATAATGTGTTACACTGCTTGATTGCGATGCAAAGGTACTGTTATGGTATTAATGGAATGTGACAGACGTGTGACAATTTTGTTACAAGAAAAAAGTAATATTATTAAGGCTGCATGGAAATTGTAGTGCGAAAACTTTTTTATTTACTTATTTATGCTTACCTTTGTAGTTGAAAAACTACCATAATTAACTACTTACTCTAATTAACTAACAAAGAAAAATGACAACTCTTTCAATCGTTATTGTCAGCGTCTTCGTCTTGGGATACTTCTGTATCGCCATAGAAAGCGTGACAAAAGTAAACAAAGCGGCTGTTGCCTTGCTTATGTTCGTATTTTGTTGGACTATCTTCATGATAGATCCTGGGCAGTATGTTTCGCTGAATGTGGGCGAATCAATCTCTACGGCAGTCTCTAATGTGATAGAACATCACCTCGGCAGCACGGCTACGACGCTGTTTTTCCTTATGGGAGCGATGACTATCGTGGAACTTGTAGACCAGAACGGTGGTTTCAACTTTGTACGTGAGATGCTGAAGACTCGCCATAAGCGCAGACTGTTGTGGCGTATCGCCTTTCTGACATTCGTACTTAGTGCCATACTTGACAACTTGACCACGAGTATTGTGATGATAATGCTGATACGAAAGTTGGTGTATGTGCGTGAGGATAAGTTGATATACGCTGCCCTTGTGGTAATAGCGGCAAACTCTGGCGGTGCGTTCTCACCGATAGGTGACGTGACTACCATTATGATATGGAATAAGGGGCTAATCTCAGCCTTTGGAGTGATAAAAGAATTGCTGCTCCCTTCACTTGTCTCTATGGTAATACCAGCGTTTATCCTTTCGCGAATGCTCCATGGTTGCGTTGATGTTACGGAGGCGAAAAAGGATATGAGCTTCAAGATGGATAACGAACTGACGGACATACAGCGCAAAGTGGTGTTCTATCTTGGCGTAGGCGGACTTATTTTCGTTCCTATCTTCAAGTCAATAACACATCTACCTCCGTTTGTCGGCATTATGTTAGTGCTTGGATTGCTGTGGACTGTAACCGAGGTGTTTTACAGTAGACTCTCTGTAGGTGTTGATAAGATAGGCATGCAGAAGCGTGTCAGCACCATGCTTGCACGCATAGACATGAGCACCATACTCTTCTTCCTCGGCATACTGATGGCAGTAGCCTGTCTGGAAACAATAGGAGCACTGACCCTTTTGGGCGGAAGTCTAAACTCATGGTTTGATGGCAACCACTATCTTGTAACGGGAATAATCGGCGTTCTCTCAAGCATTGTAGACAATGTGCCCCTTGTTGCTGGTTGTATGGGTATGTATCCGCTTGAGCAAGTGGGCGATTTCGCACAGGATGGTATCTTCTGGCAGTTGCTCGCTTACTGTGCAGGCGTTGGAGGTTCAATGCTTATCATCGGCAGTGCGGCAGGAGTCGTAGTAATGGGACTGGAGAAAGTAAGCTTCGGGTGGTACATGAAGAAAATCTCTTGGATAGCTCTTGTGGGCTATCTCAGTGGTATGCTGTGTTACTGGTTAGAAAAAATGTTTGTGTTTTAACTAAGAAAACTATTTGATATGAATACAGAAAGAACATTGGTGCTGCTGAAACCTTGCACCGTAAAACGTAATTTGATAGGTGAGATTATCTCTATCTTCGAGAAAAAAGGTCTTCGTGTTGTTGGTTTGAAGATGATGCAGCTGACCGACGAGGTGCTGTCAGAGCACTATTCACACCTTGCTGGTAAACCGTTCTTCCAAGAAGTGAAGAACTCAATGATGGTAACACCTGTAGTGGCTGTATGCCTTGAGGGCGTGAGTGCTGTGGAGGTAGTGCGTGTATTGGTAGGTCCTACAAACGGTCGCACCGCTTGCGTGCCAGGAACAATACGTGGTATGTACAGCATGAGTTACCAAGAGAACATCGTTCATGCCAGTGACTCAAAGGAAAATGCAGAGGTTGAGATTAAGCGTTTCTTCAAAGACGAGGAGATTTTTGACTTCCCGAGAGAACTCTTTGAAGTGTTCTATGCAGGAGACGAATTGTAAAGACGATGAATTGTGCTTTGTACTGTTTGGGTAACATTAGCCACCGTTAATTTTACATTAGTCTATCGTTAATACTTTTGTTATCACCACGGATATGATTAAATATCTTGTGAGAGTAGATTTCTGATAGATGTCAGAATAATGATATATGTGGAGTCGATTTTTTAACCTCGGTTTATAAATAGTCTTGTTGTATTTTGTTGATACCGAGGTTAGAAACCTCGGCTCCATAAACTCTCGTTTAAGAACAAAGGTATTAATGTGATATGTCTGATTAATGACGATTAATGTTTTGAGAAGAAACGGCACACATCGTTGGTGCTTTCTATACATATAAAAATAACAATCTGTAAGCAAAAACAAGTGTTTTGCTTACAGATTATTTTTAGTATTTTCGACAGTGTAATTAGATAGTTATTACACTGTAATAAGGCTCATATCATGTTGTAATAACTATCTAATCGTAAGATGATATGGTTGCTTCCATATTGTAAGTTGATACTATATCACGGGCTTGTACTTTGACATCAGTTCCTTAACCTCTTTTGTTCGCTCTACACTTAGTGGCTCCACGCCATCGAGAGGGTAGGGAATACCGAGTTCTTTGTATTTGAACGTGCCGAGAGTGTGATAAGGTAGTATCTCTATTTTTTTTACTACGTCATACTTCGCCACGTGTTCACCAAGGCGTTGCAGCCACTCTGTGTCGTCAGTAAGTCCTGGCACCACCACGTGTCTTACCCATGTGTCGATGCCACGCTCTTGAAGTATGTCGAGAAAGCGTAGGTTGTTATCTTGCTTCACACCTGTAAGTCGAGGGTAAAGCTCTGGGTCCATACTCTTTATGTCGAGCAGTACGAGGTCGGTATGGTCGAGAACCTGCATCGCTTTTGTGGTGCAGAAGTAGCCACTTGTATCGAGAGTTGTGTGCAGACCATTGTCGTGACACAACTTAAAGTATTCAGCCACGAAGTCGGCTTGCATCAGTGGCTCACCGCCAGAGACCGTAACGCCACCATTCTTGATATAGTTATAGTAGCGCATAGCCTCGTCGCACAGTTCTTGTGCGGTCATGTCATATTGATGTTTGCCATTGATGTCCCACGTATCGGGGTTGTGGCAGAACTGGCAACGCAGCGGACAGCCCATCATAAAGGTTACGAACCTGATGCCAGGACCGTCAACAGTGCCGAAGGATTCAATGGAGTGTATCTTGCCTTTTGTCATGTTTCTTTTAACGTCTTAATGTTTTTGGTTCGGATTTAAGGGCGATTCTATAAATTACCACTGTTAAACGAAAGTAATTTTACATAATGACGTTTTGTCATCTTTCGGTCTCTTTTCGGCTCAAAGCGTAAGTTCTCTCTGTCGTTATGCATGGCATAAGTCAATGGTCTTTACATCCCCTCCGCTTCGCTGTGCTTCGCTTCTCCCCCGTTTGTCGGGGGAGAGTAACCTTCGCTCACTTACACTTTGACCACGAAAATAGCCTCGAAATATAACAAAGCTAATTTATAGAATCACCCTAAATAAAAAAGCATGATTACTCCAATGCTTTCCCATGGTGTAATCATGCTCTGTTGTATCTGAATGCACTGCAATTTCAATTATGAATAGTGCATTGTGCATTACGAATTAATCTTACATGCTGTGGTTAATAGTACGTGACAGCACGTCAAGCTGCTGCTCGCGAGTCAACTTCACGAAGTTAACGGCATAGCCGCTGACACGTATTGTGAGTTGAGGATACTTCTCTGGGTGCTCCATAGCGTCGACAAGCAGTTCACGATCGAAGATGTTGACGTTAAGATGCTGACCACCGTCTGGTGCAAAGTAACCGTCCATAAGTCCTACGAGGTTTGCCGCACGTGTGTCACGGTCCTTACCAAGGGCTGAAGGAGAGATGGCAAAGGTGTATGAAATACCGTCCTTTGCGTGGTGGAAAGGCAACTTAGCCACTGAAGAGAGGGCTGCGATAGCACCCTTAACGTCACGGGCGTTCATTGGGTTAGCACCAGGTGCGAACGGAACACCAGCCTTACGACCGTCAGGTGTGGCACCAGTGTTACGACCATATACCACGTTAGAGGTGATAGTCAGCAGGCTCTGTGTTGGAACAGCGTCGCGATAGGTGCGATGCTGACGCAGATACTCCATGAACTTCTCTGTAAGCATTACAGCAATCTGGTCGGTCTCGTCGCAGTTGTTGCCGAAAGGTACGTACTCACCTTCCTCTATCTTGTAGTCAACAGCAAGACCTGTCTCATCACGAATGATGCGAATCTTGCAGTGCTTCATGGCTGCTATAGAGTCGGCTACGATTGAGATACCAGCGATACCAGTAGCACGTGTGCGCTGAACGTCACCGTCGTGGAGAGACATCTCGAACGCCTCGTAGTCGTATTTGTCGTGCATGTAGTGGATAATCTTCAGTGCGTTGACATAAGTCTTAGCCAACCAGCGCATCATAGCCTCGAAACGTGGCCAGAACTCCTCAAATGTGAGGTAGTCACTCTCTATTGGTGCGAAGCAAGGAGCAACCTGTTTGCCGCTCATTTCGTCGCGACCACCATTGATAGCGTAGAGCATACACTTGGCGAGGTTAGCGCGAGCACCGAAGAACTGCATCTGCTTACCAATCTTCATTGGGCTTACGCAGCAAGCGATACCGTAGTCATCACCGAGTTCTGGGCGCATAAGGTCATCGTTCTCATACTGTATTGCACTGGTGTCCATAGATACCTTAGCGCAGTATTTCTTCCATGCCTCTGGCAGACGTGGGCTCCAAAGTATTGTAAGGTTTGGCTCTGGAGAAGGTCCCATGTTGTAGAGAGTGTGAAGGAAGCGGTAGTCTGTCTTGGTAACCATAGAGCGACCGTCGATGCCCATACCACCGATAGAAGTAGTAGCCCATATTGGGTCGCCGCTGAACAAGTCGTTATACTCTGGTGTACGGAGGAAACGAACGATACGAAGCTTCATTACCATCTGGTCAATCATCTCCTGTGCCTCTGCCTCTGTGATGACACCGTTCTTCAAGTCACGCTGAATGTAGATGTCAAGGAATGCAGATACACGACCGAGTGACATCGCTGCACCGTCCTGGTCCTTTACTGCACCGAGGTAACCGAAGTATGTCCACTGCACAGCCTCACGTGCGTTAGTAGCAGGTTTGCTTACGTCGAAACCGTAAGAGGCACACATACGCTCGAATGCCTTGAGCGCATTGATTTGCTCAGAAATCTCTTCGCGGCAGCGAACTATCTCTTCAGTGAACTCCTGTATGTCGATGCGCTTGTGAAAACGCTTCTTTTCCTCAATGAGGTTCTTGGTTCCGTAGAGGGCGATACGGCGGTAGTCGCCGATGATACGACCGCGACCGTAAGCGTCAGGCAGACCAGTGATGATGTGAGCGTGACGTGCTGCTCTGATGTCCTCGTTGTAAGCAGAGAACACTCCCTCGTTGTGTGTCTTACGATACTTAGTGAATATCTCCTTAGTTGCTGGGTCAAGGTCGTAGCCGTAAGCCATGAGTGCAGCCTGAACCATGCGTATTCCGCCCTTAGGGAAGATGGCTCTCTTCAGAGGCATATCGGTTTGAAGACCTACAATGACTTCGTTCTCTTTGTCAATGTAGCCTGCTCCGTATGTGTCGAGGCTCTGTGGGAGTTTCGTTTCAACTGCGTATACGCCCTTTTCGCGCTCTACTTCAAACATCTCCGAGAGTTTATTCCACAGCTTTGTGGTCTTCTCTGAGGCACCAGCGAGGAAACTTTCGTCTCCGTTGTAGGGTTCGTAGTTGTGCTGAATGAAGTCGCGCACGTCGATTTCGTGCTTCCATGCAGTTCCCTTAAAGTCGTTCTGTAGGTTCTGTAATTCCATAAATGTATTTATATCTTTGTTTGGTGTTGTTAAAAAACTGTTGCAAAGGTACTATAATTCCGTGAATTGTGCAACGTTTATTGCAGCGCATTTCGTTGCGAACGCTAAATTACTTAGTTATTGTTATGTCCATATTACAAAATAAAGGAGCGAAGAACGTTGTGCGTTCCTCGCTCCTTTGTTTAATTATCTTTGTGCCTTTGCGTGGCTATCTTAGAATCTGTAGCCTAAGGTCACGTTAATCTGGTGGCGGTTGTTCTTAATCTTTGTCGGTGTACCATATATGCTTTCGGTGGCGGCACCAGTCGTTGTTCCGTCTGATTTTACGCTGTATGTGGTCAGACCATCGATAGATTGGAATGGATGGTAGTCGCCTTTCTGCGTAGAATATTGGTAAGCCAAGTCGAGATTAAGTTTCTCTGTCAGTGCGAAACCTACGCCGAAAGTCACACGATGAGTATCTTTCCAGTTGATATAGTCATACGTTGAGTAGTAACTGCCGTTGCTTCCGTAATCGGGGTCGGGCGATACGTTGATGTCTTTAGAAGAATAATCCTTGTACATAGGGCTGACATAGTTGTAACCCAAGCGCAGGGCTACTTCAGGAACAGGCTTTACTTCTACACCAATTTTGGCGGTGCTGACACCACGAAGAGACGCTTCTGTGTTGCCATCCATTGCGTAGTCTTTCTCGTAGATGCTGTGGTCGTCATTGAAAACAATCTTGTTTCTGATGAAAGAGTAATCGGCATACTCGTAAGTTGCACCGATAGCGACCATGTTGTTGATAGTATGTCCGAAAGAAAGACCGAACTTCCACGGTGTCGTTATCTTGTATTTGTACTCTATGCCGTATGGGTTAGCGGGAGTATTGTTATAAGTTTGACCATCGTAAGTGAAGTTTGCGCCTACCGCCATAGATGTAGCGCAGGTGAGATCATACCATGTTGGCGTATGAATGTATGCGCCAATGCGGAACGGAGAGTCCTCTACTGGGCGGAAGATGATACCGAACTTAATGTCGAAACCAGTGCCAGTAACCTCTCGGTTGTCAGACATTGCGTAGATGCCACGTCCCAATCCGTCTGCGTCAATAAGATTTTCGGCATATCCTGTCTCTGACTTGTAGTGCACATCCTTCAGTCCTAATGACACGCCAAGGTACACTTTGTCGTAGATATTGCCGCTGAAGTTGATGTCATACTCGCCAATATATCCACTGTTCTTGTTGTACCCCCAGTACTGGTTGGCACCACTGTAGCCCTCTTGTTGTATCGTATTGCCGTCTTCATAGCTGATAATGTCTACGAAGTACTCGTTAAGGGCGTTGTAATTCATCTGGTCAAGGTAACTCAACTCGTTCCAACGGGAGTCGTATTTGCTCCTGTCCATAGTATTAGGGTCGAAGTTTTGCTTCCAGTATTGGGCGTCAGGAGCAAGGCTTGCCAGTCGCATCACACTCAGCTTGTTGAGTGATGATGCCCCGTCAAGGCTGTTAACAGCGTTCGCTACCATATTAAAGTTACGGCTTTTGTGGAAGTTTACGCCGAGGTTAAACCATGACTGCGAGCCTACTTGCGTAGCATATACAAAGCCTGCCTGGTTAACATCGGCATTGGTAACACCGTTTTTGTCGTTTATTATGTTAGTGCCCATGTTGCTATATCCCTGCTTCTGGAATGTTACACCGCCAGAGATGCCAGCCCATGACCTTCTAAAGAGACCGATACCAGCAGGGTTTGTGCCCATAGTAGAGATGTCTGCACCTAATGCTTCCATTGCTCCGCCCATACCAACATATCTTGCTGTACCGTTAAGGTCTTCTGTTGCCAGTTGCGCACTCTCGTAAGTCTCTTGCGCATTGGCCGCCAATGAGGTTAGAACCATAGCGGCCATAATTGTCTTTTTCTTCATTTATATAGTATGTTTTCGTTTTTATTTTGTCGCGATACCGTTGTTATATTATTTCGATACCGTAGTTATGTTATGCCAATATCAGTCTTATCTTCTTCCGATACCTCTGCTACCGCCTCCCATTGAGCGTCCTCCGCCAGAGAAACCACCGCTGCTTCTTGAGAAACTTGCCCCGCTTCGGCTTGTGTTAGAGAAGGAGTTGCTGCGTGATGGCTGTGTAGGAGTATACTGACGGGTAGTGTTACGCTGCGTGGTAGTATTGCCTTGCCCGTTGTAGTTGCGTACGCTGTTCATTATTCTACCTACATTTCGGTTGGCTCTGTTGTCGCCATAGATGCGTGTTCCAGGGCGGTTAGTAGTGTAGTTGTTGTTTGGTCGCTGCCAGTTACCGCCAGAAGGACGTCCTGGAGTGGGGCGGAATCCGCTGCCATGCCACCCTCCGTATACAGGAGCAGGTCTGTGCCAGTAGTAGGAATGATCCCAATAGTAGTGAGAATACCCCCAATATCCGTGCCAACCGTAATCAAATCGCCATGGATCATAGTATGAATAGTACCATGGATCGTACCAACGGCTGCGCCAATACCATGAGCCATTGTACCACGGATCGTATGCCCATGAGTCGTAATACCATGGGTCTCCCACAATAAGTGTAACGCTATTGTAGCCGTCAAAACGCTTCATTCTGCGGCTATTCTCATAATCTTCACGCGAAACGAGAATGGAGTCGTTGGCGTAATATGTGGTATCGCGCCATGATTGCTGTGTGCTGTAGCGTCCACGACGGTTGTATTCGTCTACGTTTCTTATCGAACCAGAGTAGTATGTGCCGTTGTCGTTGCTGTGGTGGCTATTGTAATTGTCGTTATAGTCATACGCATCGCTCACCTCGCTGCGTGGAGTCCGCACCGTAGTGTTATTCTTTTGGTGTTTAGGTGTGAAGTACATGTCATCGTCTTGAGCCGCAACAGTCATGGCGATGAATAGTGATAGTACTGTAAAGATGAAATGTCGTGTCATAATAAGTTGGCTTTTAGTCATTTTTGTCAATGCCTTGGTGGTGGGCATATAAACCGTTCTGACCCTAATTCCTGTCAGATATTGCAAAATTATCTGTTTTTTCACTGCAAATATACGGAAAAACCCTAACACTATATAGGTTTTTCCCTATTTTTTTCTAACTTTGTGCAGTATTTAACATTTATCACATGAAATATCTACTTACACGATTTGATATTGCTTGTCCTACTGAAGAGCTCCTCCAACCCTGCCGAGAACTGCTGGCAGATGCCTGTGGTGAGTGCGGTTATGAGAGTTTTGAGGATACTGACAAGGGCATAAACGGCTACATACAACAAGATGTTTATGATGAGGAAGCGGTGAAAAAGACGATAGAAGACTTCCCTATAAAAGACGCAACGATAATATACGAGACGGAAGAGATACCTGATCAAGATTGGAACGAGACGTGGGAGCAAGAAGGCTTCGCACCAATCGTGGTGGATGGTAAGGTTACTATCTACGATGCTCGTAACAACCCAGAGGGCGAAGACGACTTCTCTACCCCAATTAATATAGGTATTCACGCCAGCAACGCATTCGGAACGGGTACGCATGAGACCACTCGCATGATTGTTTCCACCCTTCTTAACCTTCCACTTCAAGGCAAACGCATTCTCGACTGTGGTTGCGGAACGGGTATTCTCGCCATTACAGCGTTGAAATGTGGTGCTGATAGTGCCGTAGGTTACGACATTGACGAGTGGAGTGCAGATAATGCTATGCACAATGCACGTCTTAATGGCGTAGACAATCGTATGGAAGTGCTCCTCGGTAACAGCAGTGTGCTGTCGCACGTTGACGGTCTTTTCGACGTCGTTGTGGCTAATATCAACCGTAACATACTCCTTGCCGACCTTGAACACTTCAAGAACGTGATGGCAAGCGATGCTACTCTTATCCTTAGTGGCTTCTATGAGGCAGACGTTCCTGTGCTGCTTGAGGCGGCAGAGGAACTCGGTCTGCACGAGAAAGGGCGCAAAACAGATAACGACTGGTGCTGCTTAGTGCTGAAGCCCCACCCCTAACCCCTCCCCAAGGAGGGGAAGTCCCCCAGCCCCCCACCTAACATTCCCCATCGGGGAGGAAGAAATACCACAACAGTTTGTAAAAACAACTAATATATTGTAATTAAAACATAGTATCTCTTCCCCTCCTGTGGGAGGGGGTAGGGGTGGGGCTATGGGGCTACTTCTTTGGCTTTTGTGTTATCCTATACGCCATACTGAACATCACGTAGCGTGGTATGTTGTTGTACCAACTTTCTGTTCTGCCTTGTGCATTAACCCAATAGCGTTTTGAACTGATTTGTTTCAGAACGTCAAATGCCTGAATCTTTGTTGTCAATGCACCTTTTATGAACGAGCGAGACAGCGCGATGTTCCATATAAGTTCATCATTATTCATCATACTACTGGTGTAACCGCGACGTGACCACATTGTTATGTCACTCGCAACAGTTACCTTTACCTTTGGAACAGTATACGTTACCGTTGCGCCATAGTCAAAATCGTTAGCGTCAATGGACGATACTATGTCCAGTTTACCCCTTGTATGCCTTGACTTTATTTCACCAAAGAGAGCCGCAGAGAGGTCACCCTTGTTGTAACTGAACTTCATGTAGCCCTCAAGGTTAACGTTGTCTACTTTTGAAACGGGCGATTTCATGATGTCGTCGTCACCACTTTCGGTGTAAGTATAGTTTGCAAAGTCAACGCTTCTGTTGTAATCCACGCCACCTTTCAGGTACATTCGCAGCGTTTTCTCCTTGTTCAGCGGTCTGTTCCAGCCTCCATAGAGGTTTACATTCCAGTTACCGTTAATGTTATCGCGCATTGTTGTGTAAGCACCTGTAGTGGCATTATACGCCGTTCTGTTGCCCTGTGCGTTAACAGTAATGCGTCCGTCCAGCCCAATGAATACATTACTCGTCAGCGTATCGTTTTTGAAATTAATGTAAACAGAATAGTTATGCGTTGTAGCATCCTTCACATTAGGATTGTTAATGCGTGTGTACAGCGGGTTAGACGTATCCTTTTTAGGCAACAAAGAGTAGAGACTCGTTATGGCCGTATTCATGTTGTACGAGAAGTTAATCTCAGGGTTATGCTTACCGTATGAATAATAGTACACTCTTGGGTTAAGTCTGTTGTATGACCTGCGTGCTATAGTGTCGAGACCATTGCCAATATAGTCCATTCTCTCCGTGGTGTGAGTGTATGGTAATTCTATTTGCATCCAACTATCGTTACCACCTCTTTGCAGATTTATGATACCTTGATAGTCTTGTGTCAAGTCTTTGTATGAATAACTGTTCTCGTTATCATACGCTCTCTCCATGTCTTCCCTTGCTGATGGCAACCAGTCTATAGCCTGATTGCGTGCTTCTTCCAATCGTTCCAGGTCATATTTCTGGTAGTAGACATCCTGCTTTCGCTGCGAAAATCCTGTGCTTGCATTTAGCGAAAAAGATGCAGGCAACTGGTATTGAAACGTTACTTGTGGCGCGAAAGAATAGTAGTCATTGTGTGAATCATTATATCTCGCCCTCAAGTCCGTATTGCCAGTGTTGGCATAATAGGTCATTTCTCTGCTGAAATTGTCTGTAGGCTTGTTGGTATTGTAATTGGCATTCATGATGAACACTATCATATCGTCCTGCGCAAAGCGATGACCAGTATACAGAAAACCGTTAATATCGAAGTGCCTTGTTTTGCTGAAGCCATTGCTGCTGTTACGGTTCGTCAAAGCGGTAGTGTATGTAGAGTCACTGCTTTCGCTCCATCCCTTATTGTTAGAGAACTGCGCTCTTGAATAGAACTGCACGAAATTGGTTTTCTTTTCATTGTTTACAGAGAAGGAGTGATTCATGTTCGCAGCGAAACTCTTGTTGTTACTCCACGAACTCCTATTCGTAAATATGCTGCCCACGTCGCTATAAGTCTCCGAAAACGACCTCGACTCGTTCACAGCATCGTTCCATCTTACTGTGGCAGCGGCATTATATTGCACCTTTTTGTCCTTCGTCTCCGTGTTGATGTTGACACCAGCCTGTTTCGTTGTTACCAGTCCGTTGTCCTTATTGCTATTCCAGTTGCCGTCACTGCCAGGCTGTCGTGTCTCGTTCACGTTGTTAGCATTGAAGAAAGTAGACACCCTCGTGTGGTCATCATAGTACAAACCGAATAGCCTTCCCATCCAACGGCTCTCCGTTCCTACGCCAGCCTCAGCGTTAGCGATATATCCTCGTGCATACTCTCGCTTCAGAGTGACATCCATTACGTAGTCCTTCTTCTCCATCATCTTTCCCGTCAGTTCACTCTTCTCCGAGTCTTTGTTGAACACCTTGATGTCCTTCACGGTGAAGTAGGGCAGGTTTTCCAGCATTACCTTGTTGTCACCTTTATAGAAATCCTTACCGTTCAGTGTAAGATAGTCAATCTTCTTACCGTTGATGTAAATGTCGCCATTGTCCTTCAGTTCCGCTCCGGGCAACTGTTTGATAAGTCCGTCGAGCATAGAACCTTCAGGCATCTTGAACGCTGAGGCGTCATACACGATAGTATCACCCTTGTATGCCACCCTAATCTTAGTGCCTTTAACCACCACGCCTTCCAGGTCCACATCCTTATATACGTCCTCCTGCTTCTTCTTCATGAGGATATCAGGGATAGGATACCATTTTTTGCGCTTGTTATAGTCAATGTTAAACTGCATATACGTATCCTCATAGCCCTCCGCCGTAGCCTTGAAGATGTAAGAGGCAGACAGCTTCGGCAGTTCTATGTCGTAGTAAGAGTAGGAGCGTGTCTCAGAAGTCTCGCACGTACATGTATCCACCACAGTAGAGTCCTGTGTCATAACGGTGACAAAAGCCTTCACCTTACCACGTGTAAAACTGTCGAACACCTGTCCCCAGAGGCTTAGTTTCGACTCCTTCTTCTCCTTCTCGGCAGCAGAAACGGTCAGCGACAGCGTACAGAGTAATGTCAGTAGAAAAAATATTCTTTTCATGATTTAAGTTTTATTAGTCGCTTGTGCATTATTTATCTGGTATAATCAGTGCCAGAAGAATGTAAAGAATTACACCCGTTATGAATGCAGTGAATACCGTGATGCAGGCATACAGCACCCTGATGAGTGTTGGGTCGATGTCGAAATACTCTGCTATTCCTGCGCATACACCAAGAAGTATGCGATTGTTTGAGCGTGTTAGTTTCTTGTTCATTGTTTAAGTTGTTTTTAAAGCCCCACCCCTAACCCCTCCCACAGGAGGGGAAGAGATACTTGAAAAAGGAGTCTAATGGGGGATGATTTTATATTTTGATTACGATATGTTAGTTGTTTTTACAAACAGTATGTGGTATTTATTCCTCACCCGTGGGGGAGGTTAGGTGGGGGGCTGTAGTTTACTGCCACCCCACGGTGTCCACCTTTATCACGTCATCATCAATAGAGGCAGAATCATTAGAGGCATCCTGTTGTTCAATTCTTTGCTGTTCGTCCCAGAAGTCCGAACGCTCTTTGTCGTAATTCATGCCGATACTTATGCCGATGGTTATGGCTGTGATGAGACATACCAGCCAAACAGCAACACTCGTGACGAGAGTTCTCGTAGACACCCCATTACTGTTCCTGCGCAATGCCTTAACGACAAAGAACAGAGGAATAACGAATAGCAGAATGGCGCATATTGCCACCGTAATGATGCTGCCGTTGTTGTGTGCCAAGAATGGCATAATCCATCCATCATTATCCGTTGCCCAGTCAGGATACATATCCGCAGACAGGCTTGTTAAGGCAAACATTGAGATGATGAAGAGGAACAAACACAGTCCGAAGACCATGACAAACGGCAATAGTATTATAACCAAAATAGTCTTTAGTAGCAGTGACAGACAGCCGTTGCCACCACTTCTATATTGCCCTTTATCCTCAGTCTGGCAGTCAGACTCGCTGAGTATCTCCTCGTTAATGCTCTCAATGGTCACCTTCTTGCCTTTCATCCTCACGCGGTCTTCTGCAGAATGTGCCACAGGAACAATGAGCCACATGATGACATAGGCTATTGGGGCAATGAATATGAGCGGAGAATTAAACCAATTGCTAAGAGGAAACAGCAGAAATGTCAGTATAACTGTGGCGATACGCACGACAGTAGGGCTGTCGCTACCCATAAATCTCGCCACACCAGAGCATACACCGCCCAGTACTTTATTTTCAGTGTCACGATAAAGGTAACGTCCGCGCAATGCGTTCAGCAGTCCTTTGCCCCTTGGTAGTTCCTCTTCCATTGTGGTCTTCGTGTCGTTAGTCTGCTCATTAGCGTTACCGTTATCCTCGGCGGTGCAGTCGATCTCGGCAGGATTACCAATCTTGCTGATTATCTCCTTTACTGTTTCAATGCTAACGGCCTCCGTTCCCGCTTCCTTTTTCTGCCACAACAGTTCCGCCACACGGTGCTCAATGTCGTCGGCAATCTCCTCACCGCTTTCACGTTTAGCGAAATAACTCTTAATATTGTCAAGGTACTTCTTGAGCAATTCGTATGCGTCTTCGTCAATGGCGTACAGTTGTCCGAAGAGGTTTATGGTGATGTTACGTTTCATGATGATTTGTTGTTTAGTTGTTTGGATATGTTGTTGTTTAGTTGAATGATTATATGTCGTTTGGCGTGTGAGTTTAGTGTGTTGCAATATTGTTTCAACTAATAACTAAACCACTAAACGACAAAACTACCAAATAACAATTATGAATTGTTCAACACACTCACCGTATGAGCCAATTCTTCCCAAGCCTTGCTCAGTTCGTTAAGGCATCGCTCACCCTCTTCAGTAAGAACGTAATATTTTCGGGGTGGCCCCTGCGTCGATTCTCGCCATTCATACGCCAAGAGTTTGTCGTTCTTCAGTCGGGTAAGCAGTGGGTAGAGCGTCCCCTCCATCACAATCAACTTCGCCTCTTTCAGTTGCTGAATGATGTCAGCGGCGTAAGACGACTGCTTGTGCAGCAAGAGCATGATGCAATATTCCAGCATCCCTTTCCTCATCTGTGATTTCGCGTTGTCTATGTTCATTGGTTACATCTCTGAATGATTATGCCGCAAAGGTATAGAAAATATTAGTACCTTGCAATACAAAGTAGCAGATATTGCATAATAATTATGGTTTGTTAACACAGTCCCCCTCCCTTACCTCAATGGTCTTTACACCCCCTCCGCTCCGCATGGCTTCGCTTCTCCCCCGTTTGGCGGGGGAGGGCATCCCCATGGGGGAGGAGAGAATACGTGATGTAGGTGATGTTGTAGTTGTTTATATATATAAGTAAGTATTCAAAATTATTTTTGTAAATGAGTAAGTAAATGTTCTTGTATTATTTGGAATATTTAATACTGTCTCTTTTGGTCATCTGCTTTCCCTGTTTTCGGTCACAATGCTCGCATTGCTCCCTCAAACAGTGAAACCAGCTGCCTCAAAATAGCCAATATAAAATATTAAAATAATTTTGAACACTTACTTAACAGGAGTACGTTGGTGGAATTAGCGGGCTATAATATTGATGCAAGTTAGTTCCACCACAGGATAAGAGGATAGTATTAATGAATGATTAACGTCAGATTAATGATGATTAATGTAGAAAAAACATGCAATGCTTGCATTGCGCTATTTCCGAAATTTACCATTTTATATGGTCTTATGGTGATGGTAGCGCAAATTGCTGATTTTAAGATATTTATCAAACAAGGAAACGGGATGTATCAAATTGTCTCGCAATTAAGCCCAAATCACGATGTAATCAGGTACAAATTACAATGTAATCAGACCCTAATTACGTCGTGATTTGGATGCTTTTACTCGATTTCCGTAATTTACCATTTTCGTTAACCAAATCGTAACTTCTCTGCAACGCTTATGAAACACCGTAGGAGTACCTTTGCAGCGTAATCAAGAAAAGACGTGATGCAAGTGAAAACAGTAAGTAAGAATTTAACAAAGAGTGCAACAATGTTAGCGCTTCTCGCAGCAGGGACAGCAGCACAAGCACAGACCGACAATGCTAACGCTAACGAAACGGCAGCAGACACAGTTGCCTTCGGTGACCAGAAACTGAACGAGGTGACGGTGACTTCTGTAAAGCGCAGCAACACCAGTGCAGCGGTGATACAGTTGGCAAAGAACAGTAGTGTGGTGGTCAACAATATCTCGGCGCAAGACATCAAACTGACACAAGATGCAAACGCTGGCGAAGTGATAAGAAGAATACCAGGAGTGAGCCTCATAGAAGATAAATTCGTGATGGTACGCGGACTCTCACAGCGATATAATAATGTGTGGATAAACGGTGGTGCCGTGCCAAGCACAGAGGCAGACTCACGTGCTTTCTCCTTCGACATGATACCAAGCGGACAGATAGAGAGCATGACGATAGTGAAATCACCGTCGGCTGAGTATCCTGCTGACTACACAGGGGGCTTCATTATGGTCAATACGCAGGAGATACCATCATCAAACGGGTTTAGCCTTACGCTCGGTGGAGCATGGAACAGCACAACACATTGGAGCAACTTCATGCAGAGCGCAGGCTCAGGCACCGACTTTCTTGGTTTCGACGGAGGACTTCGCTCGCTCAGTGGTGGCATGGAGGCACAGTTACAGTCTGTTGCAGGTAACGGAACAAGCCTTACAGGTAACGGATTCAACAACGATTGGAGCCTAAAGACTTTCAAACCGTTTGCTGACCTAAAACTCTCCGCGGCATACAATCATGCATGGGACATAGAGGGGAAGCGTCTCGGACTGCTTGCTACGGTAAACTACAGCAACGAGTATCGTAAATATGCCGACATGGAGAACAACCTCTTCGGTGTGTATGACGAAGCAAACGACCGTTCAAACTATCTGCGTCGCAGCGTGGACCAGCAGTATAACCACAACGTAAGGCTCGGAGCCATGCTCAACATGACGCTACTCAGTGCAAGCGGAAAGAATAAGTATCAGTTTAAGAACATCTTTAACCAATTGGGCAACAACCGCTATACGTGGCGTGAGGGAGTGTCAGCGCAGGCCAACTTAGAGAATAGTGCAGAGTATTACTACCGTAGTCGCACCACATACAGCACCCAGTTGACAGGCAAGCACACCCTTGAGCGAGACAACCTCGACTGGAGCGTAGGCTATTCATACGCCAGTCGTAGTCTGCCAGACCGTCGTCGCTATCTTACCGACGATGCCTTGGAGAGCGGTGTCTATGCTCTGACAACAGGTAACGACATCTCCAGAGAGTGGACAAGCCTTGGTGAGCATATCCTCTCGGCTGCCGTGAACGACAAGAGAGATGTTAAGATAGGTTCATGGAAACCAACCTTACAGGCTGGAGCATACGGAGAGTATCGCACAAGAGACTATAAGACGCGTAACTTTATCTATAACTGGAACAACGCTAACAACGATTTGCCACAGGGATTCCGCTACATGAACATACCAACACTCATCAGCAACGAACAGTATATGGGCGAAAAGGGACTGTATCTCCTTGAGTTGCAGCAGATGCGCAATAACTATCGTGGTAAGAATACCCTCGGAGCGGGCTACGTAACGATGGATATGCCGTTCGGAAAACTCAACATTCACGCAGGTCTGAGGTATGAACATAACGACATGGAACTAATCTCTAACACGCGAGATTACGAGAAGAGCGAGATGAGCACGCACTATCGCACCAACGACCTCTTCCCAAGCGTCAATGCCACGTATAAGTTTGACGACCGCCACCAGTTGCGTTTGTCATACGGAAGAAGCATAAACCGCCCAGAGTTTCGTGAAGTCAGTTCGTCAGTCTATTACGACTTCGACCTCGCTTCCAGCGTGCAGGGCAACACCGAACTACGCAGTTGCTACATCGACAACATCGACCTGCGCTATGAGTTCTACCCACACCGTGGCGAACAAATCTCCGTTGCGGCGTTCTATAAACACTTTGACTCACCAATAGAGTGGACATACACCGTGGCTGGAGGCACAGACCTAATCTATTCGTACAAGAATGCGTTGGGAGCAAACAACTATGGTCTGGAATTCGACATCAGAAAGAACCTCGACTTCATAGGTCTGCCAGACTTCTCATGGTCATTCAACGGAGCGTTGATAAAGAGTAAGGTGAGCTTTGAGCCAGGGGCAAAGGAAGAAAACCGCCCTATGCAGGGACAGTCACCATACCTTGTGAACACAGGTATCTTCTATAAGAACAGACCATTGCAGATGGATGTGGCACTGCTCTACAACAGAATAGGTAAGCGCATCATCGGTGTAGGACGTAGCACTGGTAACGTTGGCGGAGACGACAGCGCAAAAGTGCCCGACAGTTACGAGATGCCACGCAACACTATAGACCTCTCTGTAACCAAAAGGTTCGGTGAACACTGGGAGATGCGACTCAATGTGCGTGACCTTCTTGCCGAAAGAGTGTTCTACAAACAGTTTGCTGACGTGAAGAACGCTGATGGTTCAACGCGAGAGGTAGAGCAGATAACACGCAGTTATAAGCCTGGCAGAACGGTAGGACTGCAAGCAACATATAGATTCTAAGGAAAAGTTGTGAAGTTGTAAGGTTACGGTTTTAGGTTGGTTCAGACGACAGCGAACTCCTCACGTAACCGAGCAACAGAACAATAAAATAACAAAACAACAAACAAAGTATGAAAACAAAAAGTGTAATGGGATGCATGGGCATCCTGATGATGGCGGCATCGCTTGCCGCTTGTAGCAGCGACGACGCGGCAAGTGATGGTAATGGAAATGGTAACGGAACGGTAACAGACACTTATGTATGGACCACCAATGGCGGATTGAAGGCATGTAACCACATACTCTTCAGCAACGGACAGGCTGACGAGAATGGTAAAGAGATAGGAAATGGCGATGCAGAGTTCGTCTTCACAGGCAAACAGACCTTGAAGAAAGGCACATACACACTGAAAGGATGGGTGTATATAGCCGACGGAGCAGAACTAACGATAGAGCCTGGCACCGTAATAAAGGGCGACAAAGCAACAAAGGCTGCGCTGATAGCTGAGCGAGGAGGCAAACTGATAGCACAGGGAACAGCACAGGAGCCTATCGTCTTCACCTCTGCACAGGCTAAAGGCAACCGCAAACCAGGAGACTGGGGAGGCGTGATACTATGCGGTAAGGCACAGAACAATCAGCAGGAGATGCAGATAGAGGGTGGCCCACGAACAAAGCATGGTGGTAATGACAATGCCGACAACTCTGGAGTGCTGAGTTATGTGCGCATAGAGTTTGCAGGATACCCATTCGAGAAGGATAAGGAGATAAACGGTTTGACATTAGGTTCTGTTGGTAGCGCGACGCAGGTAGACCACGTTCAGGTGTCATACTCTAACGATGACTCCTTCGAATGGTTCGGAGGAACGGTCAATGCCAAGTATCTCGTAGCATACAAGGGTTGGGACGATGACTTTGATACCGATAACGGATACTCAGGAAAGGTACAGTTCGGACTGGCAGTACGCGACTCTAAGATTGCCGATACATCACAGAGCAACGGCTTTGAGAGCGATAACTGTGCGGATGGTTCACCTGTTGGTCCTTGGACTACAGCCACATTCAGCAATATTACCTTTGTAGGTCCGAAACTCGACGCGTCGTTCCAGAATACTACAGACTACATCAATGGTGGCAATTACTTCCCTAATAACGGCTCGGCACTTGGAAAATTCCAGGCGGCTATGCAGATACGTCGTAACAGTCGCCTTAACTGTGTAAACTCACTGGCTATAGGTTATCCTATCGGACTGATGCTCGACAACCAGAAGGGCGATACGCAGGGAGCGGCAAATAATGGAATTCTTAAGTTACAGAACATCTGGTTTGCTGGCATGGACGTAACTGGCAGTGATGCAAACAAACTGTATGATGACGTGCTCGTAACAGGATACGACGAGAAGTCTAAGCCTATCACAGATGCCTCACAGCCTTCTTTCTCTTCTACATTCTTCCTTGCGCAGAATGGCAATAAGGCGTTAGCAGACTGGTCAACACTCGTTGAGGCTGACGGTTACACACCGCTTGCCAACAGTCCACTGCTTACAGCACCTACATTCACAGGACTTGACAACTGGTTTATTACCGCTAACTACATTGGAGCGTTCGGAGCAGGAGAGAAATGGACAGCAGGTTGGACCAACTTTGACCCACAGAACACTGACTATTGATAATAAGGAAAAGGTGAATACATGAAAAACACAGGGTGGAAAAACTGTTCTCGGACAGATTTTTCTACCCTTTTTACTTGCATTTGCATCTATTATTTGCTACCTTTGCAATACTTATGCAAGACAGAGAAATAAGATATACTCCTGAAACAAATAAGGAGACGGAAGCAGAACTGCGCGGAGCACTGCGCCATAAGCCTGACATAAAGATGGTGTATGGGGCGTTGCGACGCGTGTTCCGTAGGTTTATTGACGAGAAAACAGATAGGGTAGGGGTGCTGATGTGTGGTGCTTTCGCCAAGACCGACTATCTGTTGAAGGAATATGGAGCTGACGTCGCATTGGCAAGAGAGGTGAATGCTGCCCGTACAAGAATGAGAAAGGCTACTTTTCTCAGTGCGGACGAACTGTCGAAGCACGCTGATGCAGATGTAGAAGCACTGTGCTCGTTGGTGCGATTGTGTAGCGATGACGCCACGAGGAAGGAGAGGAAGGAGAGCCATACGGTGCAGACGACACGCTGGAAGTTGCGTCCTGATGTGGTGAGAATGATACTCCAACGGTGGGATGACGATTGCATGTATGGCGTACTTGATGGTAGTGACGGTGAAGGAGAGGTGCGAGTGTGTTACGGTCATGGCAATACGCGCTTCAACTTTGATTGGACTTACCTCCGTAGAATGTTCACAAAGGGAGCGCAGTTCAACCTCGTCAGACCTGAAGAAAGGGAAGGTGTGCTCTTCCCGGAGCTGATAATATTTGCTCCAGACTATCTTGTGGATATTTCAACCGTAGCGCGTTGCTTTACAAACTATGCCGAATCGCCCCTCGTTGCGCTTGTTAACAGACTGCAACCGCAGCAAAACTCAGAGGCGATAGTGCTTGGTAACTTCGCTGGTCAGTTGCTGGATGAGGCGGTAAGGGATGTTGTAGACGGTGAGGAAGAAGGCACGTCGCGTGACTATAACGACAGTGTGAAAGAGTTTTTTCGTAACAATGCCATCAGTCTTTTGACCGCAGGAGTGGGTCCTAACTTCCATGAAGAAGCACGAAAACAGCGTGACCATATAGAGAAAGCGGTGAGACAGAATATGCCACAGACCGTTTCGAGCTTCGATTCGAAAGAGGGCATGGTGGAACCATCATTCTTTTCGGAGATGCTTGGGCTGCAAGGGCGTATGGACTACCTGCAACTTGACTTCCGAGTGCTGATGGAGCAGAAATCGGGAAAGGGCAATTTTCCGTATGATAACTTCGTTAATCCGCGCCATAAGGAAGAACATTACGTGCAACTCTTGCTCTATATGCTCCTCATTCGCTATAACTATAGGGAGGTATATGAGGACAATAATCGTGAGTTGCATGCCTTTTTGCTATACTCTAAGTACCAGAATCCACTGTTAGGACTGGGCTTTGCTCCCGAACTTGTATTCAGAGCGATAAAGTTAAGGAACAGAATTGCAGCGGCAGAACTATATTATACCAAGGAGAACGCATACCGTGACGTGCTCGAGAACCTTACGCCAGCGATGCTGAATGAACGCCATGACTACGGAGCTTTGTGGCAACGGTATCAGGAACCGCAGATAACGGAACTGTTAGCACCTATACATGGTGCGTCAAAAGTGGAGCGAATGTACTACTATCGCTTCCTTACCTTCATAGCAAATGAGCATGTTCGCTCAAAACTTGGTAACGGAACGAAGGAGTGTTCGGGCTTTGCCGCTACGTGGCAGGAGTCACTTGACGACAAGAAAATGGCGGGAAACATATACGATGGGTTATCTCTCGCTGAGCCAACAAAGGACCATGAGGGTAACGTAGAGACCGTAACGCTGCACTTTAGCGATGATGTTGATAACGATATGGCTAACTTTCGTGTTGGCGATGTTGTGATACTGTACCCCTATAAGACAGAAACTGAACCAGACGCACGCCGCATGATGGTCTTCAGATGCCGCATAGAGAGCATAGGAATGGACACTATCCGACTGTCGTTGAGGGCACCTCAGTCTGACGCCAGGGTGTTCTTGTGGTATCATGACATGATGTGGGCGATAGAACATGACTTCATTGAGGCATCGTATGGGTCGCTTTACCGCGGTATGCACGCCTTCCTCTCAGCACCAAAAGAGCGTCGTGACCTGCTGATGTTGCAGAGAGAGCCGCGCGTTGACACTACTAAGACGCTGAAAGGAGATTACGGTAGTTTCAATACACTATCGCTTCGCGTCAAGCAAGCGCAGGATTTGTTCCTCATTATCGGTCCTCCTGGAACGGGAAAGACATCGTTTGGCATGCTGAACACGGTGAAAGAGGAGTTGTTAGAAGACCGTTCAGCAGTGCTGTTGCTGTCGTATACCAACAGAGCAGTGGACGAAATATGCAGTAAACTGGTAGAAGACGGTATAGACTTTATACGTGTTGGTAGCGCGTTGAGCTGTGCCCCTGAGTATAAAGACTATCTGTTGGAGGAGAAAGCACGTCGCTGTAAGACGCTAACCGAGTTGAGAACGATGCTCGAAACAGCCCGTGTCTACGTGGGAACGACCACTGCTCTTAGTTCTAACGTGTCACTCTTGCAGATACGTCAGTTCTCTCTCGCGGTGATAGATGAGGCTTCCCAGATACTGGAACCGCATCTTATGGGCTTGTTAAGCGCAAGAGATGGTGAGTATTCAGCTATAAAGAAGATGGTGTTTATTGGCGATCACAAGCAGTTGCCAGCGGTAGTGCAGCAGCCGCAAGATGTTTCTGTGGTGAAAGAACAGGAACTTCTCAACATAAACCTTACCGACTGTCGCCTCTCTCTCTTTGAAAGACTGCTGCGAAAATATCGTGACAACCCTGCCGTAACATATATGTTGCACCGCCAAGGGCGTATGCACCACGACATAGCAAGCTTTCCTAACGAGGCGTTTTATAACGGAAAACTCACGGAAGTGCCGCTTCCGCACCAGACAGGAGCTCTTCCTGCGGTGGGAAAAGAGGTAGAAGGTATGGAGAAAGTGTTGCGTTCGTGCCGCATGACCTTCATTCCTACGGAGCCACCAAGTGACAGTACTTCTGACAAAGTGAACATAGTAGAGGCTAAGATGATAGCTTCTGCGGTGAAAAAGATATACGAGATAGAAGGCGAAGCGTTCGATGTAGACGCTACTGTAGGCGTTATAGTGCCTTACCGCAACCAGATAGCGACGATAAGAAACCTCATTGATACCTACGGAGTGCCCTGCTTGCATGACATTGCCATTGATACCGTAGAGCGATTTCAGGGAAGCCAGCGTAAATACATACTCTATGGCTTTACTATATCAAAGCCTTACCAGTTGAAATTCCTTACGGACAACGTGTTTGTTGATACAGACGGCACCGTAGTAGACCGTAAATTGAACGTCGCTATGACACGTGCCAAAGAGCATCTTGTTATCTTTGGCAACCCAGAATTGTTGCAACGCAACTACACTTTCGCACGACTCATGGAGTTTGCAAATAAGGAACGATGAGTAATGAGAAAGAGAGGCAGACGTAAAAAAGGCGATAACATAATATGAGAACAACGAAAAAAGGTTGTAAGTACTGATGAATTTCAGTAACTTACAACCTTTTTTATGTTGTTATTTAATGACGATTAAATCTGTGCGAAAGCCTGATCAAGGTCTGCAATGATGTCGTCGATGTGCTCAACACCGATAGACAGGCGGACAGTAGAAGGCGTAATGTGCTGCTGAGCCAACTCCTCAGGAGTCATCTGAGAGTGAGTTGTTGTGGCAGGGTGTATCACGAGTGACTTAACGTCAGCCACATTAGCGAGGAGAGAGAAAATCTTGAGGCTGTCAATGAACTTCCATGCCTCTTTCTCACCGCCCTTAATCTCGAACGTAAAGATAGAACCTGCACCATTAGGGAAGTACTTCTGGTAGAGAGCGTGGTCAGGATGGTCTGGCAGTGAAGGGTGATTAACCTTAGCAACCTTAGGATTCTTAGCAAGATACTCTACAACCTTCAGCGCGTTCTGTACGTGACGCTCTATGCGGAGAGGCAAAGACTCAGTGCCCTGAAGCAGTATCCATGCGTTGAATGGAGAGATAGTAGCACCAGTATCGCGCAGAATCACGGCACGAATACGTGTTACGAATGCTGCTGGACCAGCTACATCAGCGAAGATAGCACCGTGATAAGATGGGTCTGGCTTTGCTATTGTTGGGTACTTGTCAGCGTTTGCCTTCCAATCAAACTTACCTCCGTCAACGATAACACCGCCGAGAGATGATCCGTGACCACCAATGAACTTAGTAGCAGAATGAACTACGATGTCAGCACCGTGCTCCAAAGGACGAATAACGATAGGAGCGAAAGTGTTATCGACAATGAATACGATGTTATGACGGTGTGCAACCTCTGCTACAGCCTCGAGATTGGTAACGTCTGAGTTAGGGTTGCCGAATGTTTCAGCATAAACAACCTTAGTGTTAGGCTGAATAGCCTTCTCAAGAGCGTCGAGATCGTTAACATTAACGATGGTGTTCGTGATGCCAAGGTTAGCGAATGTGTGAGTGATAAGGTTGAAGCTACCACCGTAAAGGTTATCAGCAGCCACGATATGGTCACCAGCTCCTACGATGTTCTGCAGTGCATAAGTCACAGCAGCGGCACCACTTGCAACGGCAAGACCAGCAACACCGCCTTCAAGCGCAGCGATACGATCCTCGAAAACACCCTGAGTAGAGTTGGTAAGACGACCGTAGATGTTACCAGCGTCACGAAGTCCGAAACGGTCGGCAGCGTGTTGTGAGTTGTGGAAGACGTAAGATGTAGTCTGATATATAGGCACTGCACGTGAATCAGTTACTGGGTCAGCCTGCTCTTGGCCTACGTGGAGTGCGAGAGTTTCAATGTGTAAGTTTTTGTTTGTGCTCATATTTCTATCGTTTTATTTGTTGTTTGTATGTTTCTTTCTTATTTCTGAGTGCAAAGTTACAGCTTTTTTCTAATGTGACAAATACCAAATGTATGTTATATCCACCACTATTCATTGGTAAAAGGCATCACTTCTTGCATAAAAATAGCGTCTAATACAGATGTCGCCGCATCGTTTGTGGGTTGTAATTTGTCGTTGATTTTCAAATCGTTAACGGCAGTATTGTAGTAAAATTTGTTGCCAGTGAGCCAATAAGCGTAAGCCTTTAGGCGTGGAATACGAAATTTATTGTTTGACAAAGAAAAAGCCTTCTCTTTGTATTCTTTAGCGTGTTGCAACCACGTTTTATTCCATTCGGGTGTGGTAAGCGACAGCATTATCTCGTTCATCATTTCAAATCCGCCCATGATAGAGAGCAGGTGATTGGTGTTCTGCACTGCACTATCGCCCTCCCACGACACGATGCCGCTTGCAGGGTCATAACCTAACGCCTTTGGACCGCTGAAAATGCCATGTGGAAGAGCCGCAATGCTCCTCATTCCAGTCAGAATCTTATCCCTGTAAACATCGTTGCCCGTACGCTCCCATTCCGTAAACCAGTTGCTGGCGTATGCCGTCCAATCAGGTCCTATACGCAATCGAGCAGGTGCAGTGCATGGATATTTATCGGAACGAGGCTGCGCCAGACGCATAGGGTCGAGGGAATAGAGCAGTTTGTCAGCATCTTTCACCTCGTGCATTATGTCGCCAGTGCGTTCGTCAGCGGTGAGATAGTAAAGGAATCGATTAAAGAACGCCTGCGAAATGCGTGCCTCTTTCGCTCCGCATCCCCAGTGAACAACATTGTGTCGGGTGCCAAGTCCAGCGTGAACGCCACGATGGTAGCAGTCAACCTCAGCGTTATGTCGACACATTGCCACCGCCATACGCCAGGCGACGGGGCTTCCTGTGCGAAGAAACTCATACCAGAACATTGCGGGAGAAGCTAATTCCGTGTTGTCCCAAGCATATCCACCCACGTCGTATCGCCATTCATCACGTGAGGCGTCATACGTGTGCATCACGTCACCATAGTTAAAGAACCCATACCAAGCGTTGCGTTCCTGTTCTGACGCGTAAGACTTCACAATATTATATATGGTGGAATCGAGTGCCGTTCCCTTGTCGAGACTCCATATACCAAATGCCCTCTTGCGGTGAAGATATTTGGGAGAGGGTAGCAGTTGTGAGTGTTCTGCCACATTAGGCAATGCCCTCGACAGGCTGTCGATGCCGTTAGTAGACAGAGTAAGGTAAATCTCAGATGTTCTCGCTATGCCGTTGGCTGTGCTCATGCCCTTTTGTACATCCTCGTAGGCAGCCTCTAAGCCGTGTGGAATAGTGTCATAATGAGCGAAAGACATTGCTTCAGCTTCGGGACTCCATAGATAGAGGCTCACCGTAGCATCGTTGTCACGTGCTCCGTCCACCTGAAGTGTTGAGGGATAAGACTGCCAGAAGTCTGCGAGGTGGAAGGCAACGCTGTGCTTTCTGTCACCAATGGCAACAACACCAGGTGCTCTGTGTCCCTCTATAGTACCAATCCAAGGCGACAAAGACGTTGCCCTCTTGCGGATAGAGAACCCGTTTGGCGAAAGCTGAGAGAGACGAAAGCCGTCCCATGACGCTATCTGTGCAAGGATATCGCGGCTACGTTCGTCGGTAGGCACACCGTTATCGTCAAGGTTTATGGGACGACGGGCAATGAGAGGTTTTACGTCCATCGTCTTAACCCGTGTGGAGTCGGTAAGGAACATCACCTTACGGAAATGGTTTTCACCGTTCATCGGTACCTCAAAACGCACCGCTAATGAGCGTAATCCATCGGCGTTGACAGTAGAATCAACAAAAAATGTGTGAGTAATCTTTATCTCATTGCTGCCACGATAGGCATAAAGTCTGACGATGAAGTTGTCACCTTCCATCTTCCAGCACCACCTTACGTTGCCCATTTGTTCCTCGATAATTCTACGAGTTGGTAGCATCTTTCCGTTACACTCCACCCAAGCCTTGCCTAAACACTTCTTTTCACCGACCAAAATACTGTCGAACAACATTCCGTTGTCAGAAAAATGAAGAAGCGGAAACGCTGCTTTCCCATTGTTATTAACCCCATTTCCCTTCACCGCGGCGATAGCTTTCCATTTCACACTACCGTCGGGCCATGAGGCGAGAGTCCACTGGTCAGACGGCAATACGTTCTTGCCTTGTTTCAAGGTAAGAGCCTCGTCCGCCTTTAACTCACCCATAGCGAAAGGCACTCCGAACGTTATTCCCTCGCTGTCGTTACGCTTAGCACTCGTGACATCGTTCAGTTCAATAGCTTCACCTTTTCCTTTTCCACCCCGTTCTAACAACAATGCGCAGTTACCATTGCGTGGAACAGCAGGTGAAGACGTAAAACGGAAGTTACGAAGTTGAGCGTGAGCCAATGTGGTACGGAATCCGAAGTAGCCCTCCTCCAATGGGGTAGGGTCGGTATAGTCCACTATGCACTCCCCGTCAATAATAAATTTAGCGTGTCCGTCGATAGCCTCCAAGCGTATTTTGTACCAATGGCCTCCCTCAATCATGTGCTTCTTATCCGTATATTCACGCAAAATAGCAGGGCGATATTTAGCGTCTGTTACCCCTCTAACATCACCATTGTAACGACGAAAGCGAGTGGTAGCGTTGTAGTTGCCGCCATATCCCATATAATACAGGTTCAGAGTGTAAGAATTAACGAACCTACCGCCACGCTTCTTTGCATTTACAAAAACATCTTTGGCAGTAGGGTCGCTCGCCATCCAGAAGCAGTTGAGGTCAGAGATACGCCCATCGCCCACGATGCGCGCTTCGTATTCAATAACCACGTTGCCCTTCATAAGCGTCTTGTTCCATAGAGTCAGTCCGCCAGGAGCATGAATGTCAGCCACCGAGTCCTTACTCCAAGTGACGTAACCATCCTTTTCTGCCTCTACAATCCATTGGCTTGCGGCAGACGAAAAAGTAGGGAACATGGTAAAGAGGAAGAGTAATAAGTATAGTAGGGAAATGCGTTTCATGTGCGCCTTAATATAAATAATGTGTAGTTAAGTATAAATAATGTGTAGTTAAGTAACGAATTGTGCTACAAAGTTACTTCTTTTTCGGCGAAAATCCACCTCTTTGCGAGAGAAAAAATATTACTAAGCAAACAAAAATGCGTCTTTCTGGGTGGGGACTTAATGAAGTCGTAAAAAATGGTAAATTTGGGAAATGACGTGAACGCTATCATATAGCAATGCAAAAAGGGCTCTTTTACGGTGTAATATCTATGCTTTTACACTATAAAAGAGCCCTTTTCGCAATGTAATCAGTATGCTTTTGTTTTATGATCGCTTAATGCTTTGAAAATAAGCAATATACAATTTTATTGTTATATAGCGTTGAAAATGGTAAATTAAGGAAATCTCCATTTTCTAAAAAATACCGTTCATGGTTGTACAGACTACTTTATACCTCTATTGTTAAGAGCCTTGCTATACTTGGCAGCATTGGCAAGGTGCTCAGAGTAAGTGCGGGCGAAGTTGTGAGTACCAGAGAAATCCTCTTTAGCACACATATATAGATAGTCGTGCTTCACCAAGTTGAGCACGGCATCAATGCCAGCCACGCTCGGTATGCGGATAGGACCTGGGGGCAATCCGGTGTTGACGTAAGTGTTATATGGAGACTTCACGCGCAGCATGTTGTTGTATATACGACGCAGTTCAAATTGCTTTAGTGCAAACTTGATAGTAGGGTCGGCTTGCAGTGGCATGCCCCGCTTAAGACGATTGTAGTACATACCAGCCACCATGGGTTTTTCTGCATTGTTAGCAGTTTCCTCATCAACGATAGAAGCCATCGTTGTTACCTCTAAAGGCGTAAGTCCCAGAGCGTCAGCCTTATCCTTCCTGTTTCCGCTCCAGAAGGCGTCATGCTCAGTCTGCATCTTCTTAAGAAATTTAGGTATGCTGATATTCCAATAAACCTCGTAGGTGTTGGGAATAAACATCGCCATGATAGAAGCCGTGTCAGCATTGTATGCAGCGCAAGAATCATTGTTCTCTAAATATGTAAGCAGTGCCTCTTTACTCATCATCAGCTTCTCAGACAGTTCTTCTGCAAGACGTTCAGGTGTGCGAACGGATGGTATAGTGAGCTTGACAGGAGCCTGCTGACCGTTGCGCAGGTGGCGATACAGCTGCAATGCTCCAGTAGAAGGGAGAATCTCGTAACGACCAGAGCGTATATTATTGCGATAACCAGAATGGCGTGTCATGATGGTGAGAGCGGCAGAGCCTAAGCCATTACAGTTGATGGCGAGTTTAGCAGAGAGAGAGTCAATGTTGTCGTCATCGTCAATGTAAAGATATACGGTGTCCTTACCTTTGTTTAACGGAGCAAAGAGACAGTATGCCGTGAAAGCAATAAATAGGGCTATAATAGCGGTCAGCCCTAAAATAAACTGTTTTTTTGTAAGTGTCATAATGTCGTTTTCTTTCTTTTATCGTGCAAAGGTAATAATATTCTATATAAAACATAAAGAAATAGACGTAAAACTTAGTACGTAAAGTTAAATAAATATAAAAAATAGATGCTATAAATGGTCGTGTACCTTATGTTAAATAAAAAAGTAGTACCTTTGCACTCGGCTTTTCATGTTGAGGAGTCATTAAAAAAATATTTAATCATTTATGTCTAACTTTAAAAACGTACAGCCACTCGAAGATTTCAACTGGGACGAGTTCGAGAACGGCGGTACATCAAGCGAAAGCAAGGAGGCTCAGGAAGCTTCTTATGATGCAACTCTTAACAAGGTCTCTGAGGGCCAGGTTGTAGAGGGCACAGTAATCTCTATCGACAAGAAAGAGGTTATCGTAAACATCGGTTATAAGAGCGACGGTATCATCGCCGCATCTGAATTCCGTTACAATCCAGACCTGAAGGTAGGCGATAAGGTAGAAGTTTACGTCGAGAATCAGGAGGATAAGAAGGGACAGCTCATCCTTTCTCACAAGAAGGCTCGCCTGAGCAAGAGCTGGGATCGCGTTAATGCTGCTCTTGAGAACGAGGAGATTATCCAGGGCTTCATCAAGTGCCGCACTAAGGGTGGTATGATTGTTGATGTATTTGGCATCGAGGCATTCCTCCCAGGTTCACAGATTGACGTGCATCCTATCCGCGACTACGACGTATTCGTAGGCAAGACAATGGAGTTCAAGGTTGTTAAGATCAACCAGGAGTTCCGTAACGTTGTCGTTTCACACAAGGCTCTCATCGAGGCTGAGATTGAAGCTCAGAAGAAGGAGATTATGTCTAAGCTCGAGAAGGGTCAGGTTTACGAAGGAACTGTTAAGAACATCACTTCATACGGTGTATTCATCGACCTCGGTGGTGTTGACGGTCTCGTTCATATCACAGACCTCTCTTGGGGCCGCGTAAGCGATCCACACGAGGTTGTTCAGCTTGATCAGAAGGTTAAGGTAGTTATCCTTGACTTTGATGACGAGAAGAAGCGTATCGCTCTCGGTATCAAGCAGCTCACTCCACACCCATGGGATGCTCTCGATCCTAACCTCAAGGTTGGCGACCGCATTAAGGGTAAGGTAGTCGTTATTGCTGATTACGGCGCATTCGTAGAGGTTGCTCCTGGTGTTGAGGGTCTTATCCACGTTAGTGAGATGTCTTGGAGCCAGCACTTGCGTTCTGCTCAGGACTT
>CAKQDQ010000010.1 GCA_934229335.1 uncultured Prevotella sp. | reverse complement strand
TACACTGGTGTGCTTAACCTGTCTACTTCACGTTCTTGTTACACGGAATCGAAGCGACTTTGTGAAGCGATGTGCCTGTCATACATTGCTGAAAAGGGCGTAAAAGTGAAGACTGTACGCCTGTCAAGGGTGTTCGGACCTACCATGTTGGATAGCGATAGCAAGGCAAGTTCACAGTTTATAAAGCGTGCCATTGCTGGGGAAGACATCATATTGAAGAGCGAAGGCAATCAGTTCTTCTCGTATACCTATGTTTCTGACGCAGTAGCAGCAATGCTTCATGTGCTTATACATGGCAAAGTAGGCGACGCATACAATGTAAGCAACACTAAATGTAATATACATCTGAAAGATTTTGCACAACTTTGCGCGGAGATTAACGGCAAGAACGTATGCTTTGAGTTACCTAACGACACTGAGAAAAAAGGCTTCAGCATTGCGGTTAATGCTATTTTAAGCAACGACAAACTACGTTCTATTGGGTTTACACCACGTTATGACATGGCGAACGCTATCTCACGTACCGTCGAAATCTTAAGAAAATAAAGACGTTACAATGCCAACTCGTCTATTGTCCACCTTTTGTTTAGGTCGAAAAAGACATGGTCGTGCTGGCAAACACGTTTTTCTACAGGTGGTAGCTGCATATAATTACCATAGACATTACGTAAGTACGCATCCCAATCAGACGGCAGTTTCACCGTTAAATCTTCAAAATCGTGGTCGCATTGCGCCACTGCCCAATCCTTTGGAAATATCTCTCGTGCACCATAACAACCATTATAGTTTACGAGTAATGTAGAATCGTCGTACGAATATGTCTTACTTATACGTTCAAGGCGTCGTAATATATACTTTCTTACATTCTCTCTGCCAAACAAAAGCCCTGCTGTTTGCACAGCAAAACGTCCCCATTGCTTCGGATTAAATAGCAATGAGAGGTACTGACCTACGGTATAGCGTGTCAACACGGCATCGAGTTTATTGCCAATACGACGATATTTCGCCACAATGGCTTCGGCTTCAGCCTTTGTTGGTGCCGTGCCGTCAATGGGGAAGACATCTACATATAGACCGTATAAGCACGGAACGCCCTTACGTTCCACCAATGTCGTGCGGGCATCACAGAACTTTGCAAATGCGCACGGATAGTTCTCACGCTCTGGAGTAGCCAGTTCGTAGTTGCCTAAGTCTATTGTTTTGCATAGTTCTACGAAGCGTTCATAGTCTGGGCGCGGCATTCCCACGTCAATATCATCATCCCATGGTATCAGTCCATTGTGACGAACGGCACCTATTGCAGTTCCACCTATGCAGTAATATGTCAGTTTATGCTCTTCGCAAATATCAATAAACTTACGTAAACACCCCACTATCGTAGTGTTCCATTTCTTGCGTTGTTCTGCTGTCAGTTCCATAAGTAAATTTTACATATGAGTAAGTGTATCTCGATGTTGTTATAATGAATATTTAATACAGTCTCTTTCGGGCATCTGCTTCCCCCGTTTTCGGTCACAATGTTCACATTAACCCCCTTCGGTTCCCCCGTTACCGAGGGACAGAAACCCTCAAACAGTGAACCCATCTGCTTCCAAATAGCCTATATTAAATATTAAAATAATTTTGAACACTTACTTATTTTTTCGTTATTATACAATAATGGCTGTCCGATGTGATACTACTCACGCCAGACAGCCATTATATATTACTTAACAAGTGCCATAGTGTCGCGAGCAATCATCAACTCCTCGTCGGTAGGTATCACAACGACCTTAACCTTAGAGTCAGGAGTTGAGATAACAGCCTCTTCACCATGTATCTCGTTATTCTTCTCTTTGTCGAGCTTAATGCCCATATATTCCATGTTAGCACATACCTGTTCGCGCATGAGAGATTGGTTTTCGCCTACGCCAGCGGTAAATACGAGCACGTCACAACCACCCATAGCAGCAGCATAAGCACCTACATACTTCTTGATTCTGTAGAAGTATGAGTCCTCAGCAACCTGTGCTTTGTTGTCGCCATTAGCGGCAGCAGAGGCTACATCACGCATATCTGTGTAACCACAGAGACCGAATACGCCAGACTTCTTATTGAGAAGGTTAGACACTCCGTCTGCATCGAGGTTGAGTTTCTTCTCTATAAAGGCAATAGCACCACCGTCAATATCACCAGAACGTGTACCCATCATAACGCCTTCCAATGGTGTCAGACCCATAGTAGTGTCCACACACTTACCGTCAACGACTGCTGCCAGTGAGCCACCGTTACCGATATGCGCTGTGATAACCTTTGTTCCCTCTGCCTTCATGCCCAAGAACTCAAGGGCACGAGCACTAACATAGCGATGAGATGTGCCGTGGAAGCCATAGCGACGAATGCCATACTTCTCGTAAAGCTCATAAGGTATAGCGTACATATAAGCCTTTGCCGGCATAGTTTGATGGAAAGCGGTATCGAATACGGCTACCTGTGGCAGACCAGGCATCAACTCTGACACTGCGTTAACGCCCTTCATGTTAGCTGGGTTGTGCAGAGGAGCAAGGCTGCTAACCTCTTCTATAGTCTTGATAACCTCAGGAGTGATGACTACAGACTCTGAGAACTTCTCTCCACCGTGCACAATACGGTGACCAACAGCGTCGATGTCGCTGAGTGACTTGATAACTCCTATCTCTGGATCAGTAAGAAGGCTGAAGATGAACTTTATGCCCTCGGTGTGCTCAGGGATATCGTGCATAATCTGTTTCTTCTCTCCATTGGCGAGCTTTACCTTAACAAAGGCGCCGTCAAGACCTACACGCTCTGCGCCACCTGATGTCATTACAGAGTGGTTATCCATGTTATAGAGAGCGTACTTAATAGATGAACTACCGCAGTTCAGTACTAATATTTTCATTTCTGTTGTTTTGTTATTTTGCTGTTTTGTTGTTTTGTTGATTGTGTTTTTTGTTGTTTGGCGGTTGTTATTAAGTTATAATCTTACTAATAACTAAACCACCAAACAACAAAACGACTAAACAACTAAAGTTACTTCTTTGCGTCCATAGCCTGACACGCTGTGATAGCAACGAGGTTTACGATGTCCTCTACTGAGCAACCGCGTGAAAGGTCGTTTACTGGGCGTGCGATACCCTGAAGAATAGGACCAAGTGCTGTAGCACCAGCAAGACGCTGAACGAGCTTGTAACCAATGTTACCAACCTCAAGGTTAGGGAATACGAGGACGTTTGCCTTACCTGCAATCTCTGAACCCGGTGCCTTCTTGTTACCAACAGCAGGCACAAGTGCTGCGTCAGCCTGCAATTCGCCGTCAATTTTGAGTGAAGGGTCAAGTTCCTTGGCAATCTTTGTAGCCTCAACAACCTTGTCTACCACCTCGTGCTTAGCAGAACCCTTTGTAGAGAAAGAGCACATAGCAACACGTGGTTCAGCAAATCCTGCAACAGACTTAGCGGTCTGAGCTGCGCATACAGCAATCTGACCAAGCTGATTAGCGTCTGGCATTGGGGTAACAGCAACGTCAGCGAATACGAGTACACCGTTCTCGCCATACTCTGGCTTATCAGTAATCATCAGCATAGCACCAGATACGCAAGTGATACCAGGCGCAGTCTTGATAATCTGCAATGCAGGACGGAGAGTATCGCCTGTTGTTGAGAGTGCGCCAGAAATCTGTCCGTCAGCGCCTTCAGTCTTGATGATAAGGCAACCGAGGTATAGTGGGTTCTTAACGAGCTCACGAGCCTTTTCTATTGTCATACCCTTCTTCTCGCGAAGTTTAGCGAGGAGCTGTGCGAGTTCCTCAGACTTCTCGTAGTTCTCTGGGTCAATGAGTGTAGCCTTGTCTATGTTTTTCAGGTCATGCTGCTTTGCGAGTGCTGCAACCTTCTCTGGATTACCGATAAGGATAAGGTCTGCAATGCCCTGTTCCAACACTTTGTCTGCTGCGATAAGTGTGCGCTCCTCTTCTGCTTCTGGGAGCACGATGCGCTGCTTGTTAGCCTTTGCGCGCGCTACGATTTGATCAATTAAGCTCATTTGTTAGTTGTTTTTATAGTTGTATTGTTATTTTAGTTGTTTTGTCGTTTTGTTGTTTAGTGACCTTATTGCCTGGTGTTTTTGTTGTTTGGTTATCGGGGGTTCTTTTAGTTAATCCCTCTATCCCTAAGCCTCCATACTATTTGTTTATAACAGTATGTGTCTTACATCTCTTCCGTCAATATAGCCTCAAGGTTTTCCGCTGATAGTCTGAGGCGAAACTGCCCCTTCATCGCTACGGATATACGCCCTGTCTCCTCTGATACCACCACAGCAATGGCGTCTGACTGCTGCGATATGCCCATGGCAGCACGGTGACGCAGTCCGAGTTCGCGCGGTATGTCGAGGTCATGGCTTACTGGCAGTATGCATCCTGCAGCCTTAATGCGTTGCTTTGATATTATCATCGCCCCATCGTGCAATGGTGAGTTTTTGAAGAAGATGTTTTCAATGAGTCGCTGGTTGATGTTGGCATTAACCGTATCTCCAGTCTCTACGATGTCGTTGAGCGGTGTTCCGCGCTCTATCACAATCAATGCGCCACACTTAGCCCTTGCCATATTGATGCAAGCCATGACTATCGGCATTATCGCCTCACGGTCAGTGGTCACCTTCTCCTCCTTTTTTATAAAGAGCCTTACGAAAGAGTGCATTTTTCTTTGCTCGCCTACGCTGTACAAGAACTTTCGTATCTCTTCCTGAAAGAGCACTATTATGGCGAGTGCGCCTACGCTTACGAACTTGTCGAATATTGCTCCGGTAAGCCTCATCTCAAACACTTGCGACACGAGCAGCCATACTATGATGAATGAGAGAATACCGATGAACACGTTAAGTGTTCTCGATTCTCTCATGAATCGATAAGTATAGTAGAGCAATATTGCGACAAACAATATGTCTACTGCGTCCTTTATGCCGAAAGAGATAAACAAGTAGTAGTTATTTTACTTTACGTTTTTGATTATGATAGTGCTTCCTGCACACTGCCTCCTTAATGTCTTATATTCTCTCCTCTATATGCCTGAAACACCTTTACTGTGTCAACAGCCTGCTTTACGTCGTGTACTCTGAGTATATCAGCTCCGTTTTGCAACGCGAGCATATCAACAAGCATGGTGCCATACATAGCACTGTCATCCTGCGCTGTACCGTCTAACAGCTGCCATATCATGCGTTTGCGACTCATACCTGCCAACAATGGCAGTTCAGGGAACGCTTCTTTTATCTCTTTCTGGCGTCGTAGCACCTCGTAGTTTCCTTTTATCACTTCTTTGCCGAAACCATATCCTGGGTCGAGAATCACCTTGTCTACACCGAGACTCGCTAACTGCGCTACCTCCTTACGGAAGTTTTCTATCACCTTCTCTACGCTATCCTGTACCGACATTAATATATAAGGTACGCGCAAGTGTTTCATCTCCTTGAATATCTCTGGTATTCCGTCTGCGTCTATGGCGTTGTTTAGTGGAGTATCTACTACTCCCGTGATGCCACCTTCTGACACATCGTTGATGATGTCGGCTCCATACACCTCCACAGCCATTCTCGCTACTTCGGGACGGTAAGTGTCTACGCTCACCACTGCATTGGGATGGACGTTTCTTACTATGCGCAAAGCCCTGCTCAGGCGTCTTTTTTCTTCTTCCTCTGACACCACCTCAGCTCCTGGTCTGGTACTAAACGCACCTATATCAATGATAGAGCCGCCCTCGCTTAATATCTGTTCAGCTCTGGCGGCAATCTCTGCTTCGGTCTGCTTACGGCTTCCTACGAAGAAAGAATCGGGGGTACAGTTCAGCACACCCATCACAAGTGGCGTACCGTCATAACATTTTCCCTTATTAGTAAAAACGGATTGTATTATGTCGTGATTTGTCATAGTAACATGATATGTTCTATTTCCCTGTTTGATGCTACAAAAGTAGCAATAATTTTGCAGTCTCGCAAACTTTTTACCTAATTTTAATTGGCAACAGTACGCATTTGTCAAAAAAAATCATTATTTTTGCATCGTAAAGTGATTTCAAAATTAAAACATATTTATAATGAAGACTTTTTTCAACGCTAAAGACCTTGGCAACATCACAGAAGCCCTTGCCGAGGCACAGTTGGTGAAGCAAGACCGCTTCGCTTTTCAGCATCTCGGCAAGAACAAAACTCTGCTGATGGTGTTCTTCAATAACTCTCTGCGCACTCGTCTTTCTACTCAGAAGGCTGCTATGAACCTTGGCATGAACGTTATTGTTCTCGATGTTAACGCTGGCGCATGGAAGTTGGAGACTGAGCGTGGCGTCATCATGGACGGTGACAAGTCTGAGCACCTCCTTGAGGCTATCCCTGTGATGGGCAGTTTCTGCGACCTTATCGGCATACGCTCATTTGCTGGACTGACAGATCGCGACTATGACTACGCTGAGACCATCGTCAACCAGTTTGTTAAGTACAGCGGTCGCCCTGTCTTTGCTATGGAGACGGCTACTGTTCACCCTCTGCAGGCATTCGCCGACCTTATCACTATAGAGGAGCATAAGACTAAGGAGCGTGTTAAGGCTGTCCTCTCATGGGCACCACATTGTCGTGCTCTGCCTCAGGCTGTGCCTAACTCGTTTGCTGAATGGATGCTCGCCGCTCCAGATGTTGACCTCGTTATCGCTCATCCTGAGGGCTACGAGTTGGACCCTAAGTTCACTGCTGGCGCAACGATTGAGTATGATCAGAAGAAGGCTTTTGAGGGTGCTGACTTCATATACGCCAAAAACTGGTCTTGCCCTGGTGTCGCTAATGCCGCGGACTATGGCAAGATTCTGGCCGACTATAAGGAGATGGCTCACTGGACTGTTGACGCTGAGCACATGTCATGGACTGACAATGGCAAGTTTATGCACTGTCTGCCTGTTCGACGTGGTCTCATCGTTACCGACGACGTTATTGAGAGCAAGAACTCTCTCGTCATTCCTGAGGCTGCCAACCGTGAGATTAGTGCGGAGGTGGTTATCAAGCGTATGCTCGAAGCACTGTAAAAAGACGTATAGTCAAACTGAAATATCTTGAGAGAACACCTCATCGTGCCACTCACTAAGTTTATAACATTAATCACCATTAATCTAACATTAATGGTGATTAATGTATAAAATAAAAAATGGTAAATTTCGGAAACACCGTCATTTGCCCCTTTTCGCACTACAATCACTATCCTTTTACAATGTAATAAAGCCCAAATCACAACGTAATCAGGGTCTAATTGCAACGTAAAAGAGGCGTTATCGCAAGTGCAAGACATAACATCTTAAGTTTGAAGATGTTACAGTATCTTATACATATCACAGCAAAAATGGTAAATTTGGGAAACGAGCATTTTTGCAACACATAGAAACTTATCTACAAACTAACCTCTAAGCAATATTAATATGAAGAATCTTTTTATCGCGGCACTGCTTGGTTGTAGCGCATTGACGGCTACCGCCCAAGACTATAAGGTGCCTGTTAACAATGCACATGAAGCCATGCAGACGGGCAAGTATGCTCCTACGTGGCAGTCTCTTGAACAACACAGGACGCCAGAGTGGTTCCGCAACGCTAAGTTCGGCATCTGGGCGCACTGGGGACCGCAGTGTGTAGAAGGCTCTGGCGACTGGATGGCGCGTGGAATGTATCAGGAAGGGTCTTGGCAATACAAGTTCCACCGTGAGCATTACGGTCACCCTTCGGAGGTGGGCTTTAAGGATATTCTGCCGCTTTTCAAGGCGGAGAAATGGGACCCTGATAAGTTGGTGGAGAAATATAAGCGTGTTGGAGCGCAATACTTTTTTGTTCTGGGTAACCACCACGACAACTTCGACCTCTGGGACTCCAAGTATCAGCCATGGAACTCTATGAATATGGGGCCGAAGAAGGACATTCTCGATGGTTGGGCTAAGGCTGCCAAGAAGCACGGACTGCCGCTTGGCATCAGTTTCCACGCTGACCATGCATGGATTTGGTATGAACCCGCTACACGTTACGACCTGCATGGCGATAAGGCTGGGGTATATTACGATGGCAGACTGACTAAGGCTGACGGCAAAGGTAAATGGTGGGAGGGCTATGATCCACAGGATTTATACGCGCAGAACCACCCATTGAGCGAAAAGAGTTGGTGGGATGGATCTATACACAGTCAGTGGGGCTGGGAGAACGGAGCGTCGCAACCGTCAGAAAAGTTTGTGGACAACTTCTACGACCGTACTCTCGATGCCATAAACCGTTACAACCCTGACCTCATATACTTTGACGTTACCGTACTGCCATTCTACCCTCTCAGTGACTGCGGACTGAAGATTGCGTCGCATTTCTATAACAAGAACCCACGCGCGGTGATGTTTGGCAAGATTCTCAACGACGAACAGCGTAAGGCTCTGACATGGGACGTGGAGCGAGGTGCGCCTAACGAGATGGTGGACGAGCCATGGCAGACCTGCAACTGCATTGGCGGCTGGCACTATAACACCTCTATCTACGAGAGGAACCAATACAAGAGCGCAGCAAGCGTAGTGAGACAATTGGTAGACATCGTGAGTAAGAACGGTAATCTCTTGCTGAGTGTACCGCTAAGGGCTGACGGTACTTACGACGAGAAGGAGGAAGCGGTGCTCAACGGCATTGAGGCGTGGATGAATGTTAATAAGGAGAGCATTTTCAACACACGGCCATGGAAGATTTTTGGCGAGGGACCTGTGGCTGAAACGAAGATTGAGCTGAACGCACAGGGCTTCAATGACGGTATGTACGCAAAACTGGACTACCGCGACATACGTTTTAACCAAACGGAGAAGTATCTCTATGCCACTCCTCTCGGATGGGCTCCTGACGGCAAGATTGTTATTAAATCACTTGCTAAGGGTAATCCTTACATGAAGAAGGCTATCAGTTCTGTTATTCTTCTTGGCTACGGCAAGGTGAAGGCACAGCAGACTGCTAACGGACTTGAGGTAACATTGCCTAAGCCTACTAACGAGATTGCTCCAGTGCTGAAGATTAAAAAATGAAGAAACTTTATTCTTCATTTAATTTCCTCCACTCCTTTGGGCTGCACTTATACTCGCCCTTAAAGGCACGGGAAAAGTAAAGCGGGTCGTTGAATCCCACCGTCATTGCTATCTCTGAGATGGTTTTAGAGGTTGTGGTTATAAGGTAAGCGGCATGGTGAACACGCTTCTTGTTTATATATTCCTTTGGTGAACAGCCTGTAGCTTGCTTCATCTTGCGAAAGAAGGCGGTGCGCCCCATGCCCATTTGGGCTGCGAAAGCATCTACATTAAAGTCTGAGTCCGACATCTTCTCTTCTACTATCCGCTTTACTTTCTCCGCGAAAGCCTTGTCGTTAGCGTCTTGTTCCTCAGCACTCTTGCGCTGTATGTCCGTCGACAACAGGTCGGCACGCTCCTTTAGTTTGCTTATTCGCTCACGAAAACGAATGGCTTTGGTGCGATTATAGTAATATGTTGCCACGGCAGCAAGCAACAATAGCAGCAGAATGGCTATAGCCCACGGCGACTTCCACCATGTTTTTACTATGTATATTATGTTTTTCTTAGCAGAATATCCATTTACCGCCACGTCGGTAGCACTTATATCGGTGGTTTTCTCACCTTTATTATAAACGGATGGCGTTATTATCAGTATGCCGTTGGCACTGCCGAAGGCTACTGTCCCGTCAGCAAGAAGCACGCCACTGTTCTCTGCGAATACGTTGTTGAGCATATTCTTCGAGAAGAAATAGTTGGTTATCTTCTTCGTGGCGGGGTTAAAACGAGAGACGCCAAACTCTGTTGACACCCAGATAAAACCCTGACGGTCCTCCACGAAGCACTGAACCATGTCGTTGACAAGGCTGTCTGCTTTCGTGAAGTGTGTCATCTTGCCATTCTCCCACATTGCGTATCCGCTGCCTAACTCCGCCATATACACTCTGTTCTTGCTGTCTACAAACAGTGTGCGCACCTCATTATGCCGCAACTGACCTCCTTTTACGCTTAAATGTCTTATCTCTGGCGCAGAGACAGGTTGACCTTGCTTGCGGTTTATTATGAAAACACCGTCACTTGTCGCCACCCACAGATGGTGACCATGGTCCATCGCCAGTTTACGGACGTGCTTGCTTTCTGGTGTTTGCGTGAGCAACGTTGCCTCAACCCTATGCTTTTGCGGATTATAAGCCACGAGTCCACCACCAAAAGTGGCTATCCACAGACAGGTATCTGACTCTTCTAACAGCGAATAGATGTCGTGGTGCGGCAGTCCCTCTACGTGTTTGTCACCACAGTAAAGTCCGCTTCCCTTAGTGCCACGCCACGTTACGCCATGCTTATCCACTAACATACAGTATGTGTTATTGGCATAATGCGTCAGAGTCTGTTCATGGCGCAACAGAGAGTCATACCTCCACAGGTCGCCATGCCTATTAGCCACGGCAATATCTCGCCCACTTAGCGTTGTCAGCATCCTTACGTTCTCACCCTCATCGCGGTATTCCGCCCCCGCATTACGTGTTACCGACAGTTTCGATACGCCCAGGTTGTCTGTCCCTATCCATATTATGCCGTCAGCATCTATATATACGCACTTCAGATTGTTGGTGGGAAGCGGACTGTTCTTCGATGCTGTTGTAAGATGCTCACTACTGCCATCCTTGTGGGTTACGTAGAGTCCGTCTTCTTTTGTTACACGCCACACGGTGCCATGGCTGTCTATTGCCCGTGTATTATTGGGCTTTGGCAAAACTGGAGGCACTACCCCACTCTGCTTATAGTCCACCAATCGCGACTCTTTCATGCTAAAACAGTCTACGCCAGATGCTGTTCCTATCCATACATAGCCCCTTTTATCCTCAAGAGTAATAAGTGTTCGCAGGTCGCTCAAGCCAACAATGCCCTTGTCATGCGCAGGATACAGGTTTGTGAACTTGCCGTCTTGGTACACACTTACACCGTTGGAGGTAGCAAACCACATTCTGCCTCTACTATCACGCATAATGTAACGCACGGTGTTGTTGGCCAGTCCATCGGCTGTTGTTAACTGCTCTATGAAGAATTCGGTGCTCGCACTGAGGGTGGCAGTACTTAACGACAGCACGAAAAGCATCATCACGCACGCCAATCGCGACATATTCTGTATATTTTTCAGTATATTTCGAGTCATTATCACTTTCGGGTCTTAGCACTACAAAGTTATATATTTATGGTGATATTGACAATAAAATATGGTATTTTATATGTATAAATGTACAAAAACGTATAAAAATCCATATTATTCGTACCCTTCTACCTAATAACTTACGTGGAAAGTAACTAAATTTGCACCGTAATTCTAACTTAAAATACTATGCTTAAAAAATTTATTCCTATCGCACTCTTGCTCGGCATGACGGCAACGGCTCAAGCACAACGAAAGGTTCAGCCTCTCGGAAGGGGCGTTGTGGCTGTAAACAATGGTAATAACGTTACGCTGACATGGCGCAAATTAGCGCAGGAACCAGAGAACTGTAAGTATAATATATATGTCTCTGCAACGGAAAATGGATCGTATACTTTACTTAATAGTTCTCCATTAACTAAGACTAACTATGCCACTACGCTGTCAAAGGTGCCATACAACAGTTATATTGCCGTGACTATGCTCGACGGTGACAAGGAGAGCGCGAAGAGTAAGCCTTTCCTTTTTAAGAACAACGGACTGAGAAACATCTTCATGGAGATAAGGTTCGACAAGTCTCCACTGGCTAAGGAGAACTACACCACTAAGTTTGTGTGGCCCTGCGACCTCAATGGCGATGGCGAATACGACTATGTTGTAGACCGATGTCCTACTGATGGAACCCGAAACTATTACCTTGAGGGCTACCTTGCCGATGGTACCTTTCTATGGAACGTAGACCTTGGCGTGAACGAAAAGCCTTGTGACGGACAGAACGATAACCTTTGCGCATACGATATTGACTGCGATGGCAAGGGAGAGGTGATTGTTCAGACCTCTGACGGCACTCGCTTCTGGGATAAAGAGAAAGGTACATGGGGCAAATACCTGTTTGGTAAGGAGACAGGCGACTCTGATGGCGATGGCATCATTGACTATGACACGCAGGAGACGAAGAACCCTCCACGCTACATGACGGTCATTGACGGTATGACGGGAGCGGAAAAGGCTACTGCGGAGTTTGCTTACGATGTGGCATATAATCGTGATAACAAGGCGGCTCTTATGGGAGACGAATACAATAAGCATGAGGGACACACTGGAATATTCTATCATGACGGTGTGCATCCAGCCATTGTGGGCGAGTGGCACACACGGTCTAAGCAGGGAGAGCATTACTATCGCAACGTGGCTTTTGCTTACCAAGGCGACGAATGGAAACTGTTGTTCAGCGAAAAGACTGGCGGTGCGGTGTTCCACCAAATTAGAATTGCCGATGTTGACGGCGATGGTTGCGACGAAATGCTATCTGGTGCATACGCAATGAACCAAGATGGATCTACTCTTTACAACTCTGGCATCTCGCATGGCGACCGTCATCGCATCAGCGACATTGACCCAGAACGCCCTGGTTTGGAGTGTTTCGCCATTCAACAGTATGCTCCTGATATGCTCGGGCAGATTCTTTACGACGCTGCTACGGGCGAACCTATCAAGAAATGGTACCTCAATGCCGTGGGCGACGTGGGCAGAGGAGAGTGTATGGACATTGACCCTGACCACTTAGGATGGGAGATGTGGTCCACGATGGAGGGTGTTTACGACGCTAAAGGCAATAAGATTGAGGGGCTGACGAATACTTATCCTACCGAAGGAATATGGTGGGACGGACAGTTGGACCGTGAGATTGTGCAGACATCTGACTCGCATTACAACTTCTACATACAGGATTACAAGAACGGTCGACTCGTAGAACCAGCGAAAGCGTCTGGTTATCAACTGAAGACAAGTTACGGTAAGCGCGCTAAGTTCTGGGGAGACATCATCGGAGACTGGCGTGAAGAGCTCGTGGTTATTAGGGAAGTGAACGGCGTTTGCCAAGGTATCGTGGGTTTGTCTACTGACTATACTACTAATATTGATAACATATACTGTCTGCAACAGGACCCCCACTACCGCGGAGACTGCACTACACGTGGCTATTATCAAAGTCCTAACCCAGGATTCTACCTCGGTTACGATATGCCTCGCCCGCAGTTGCCACCGGTAATGCAGGCTGATGACGAGAGCGATGTGTTCGGAATAACTGACGGTAACGCCACTGTCACACCACGAAACGGCATGAAGAACATCTATATGATGCCTGTTAAGAAGCAGACTCTTACGCTCAACGGACTGAAAGGCGACGCTACTCTGTGGAAATCACAGCAGGGTACGCTTGTCTTCTCTGGCAAAAACGAGTCGACTGGCAACACTATCATATCAGAAGGCACGCTTGATTTGCGGGGAGACATCGCCGGAACGGTGGACATTCGTGCCCGTGGCACACTCGCAGGCAGTGGTTCTGTCGGTGCGATAACGCTTGAAGGAGCACTGAACTATGAGGGATGCCGCATCATGCCAAGCAAGGTTATTACGGTAAACAGTGCTCTTGCGTTGAACAAAAAGACGTATATCGAGATTAATACCGACAATAACGCCACATTAAAGGTTAACGGTGACCTCACGGTTACAGCCCCAGTGGTGTTCACTATCAATGCTTCTGACATTCAACCAGGGGACTATAAACTCATAGAATACACAGGACAGTTCTCGGGAAGCATCGACAACTTCAGCGTAAGGGGGCTTACTGGTATTCCTTGTAACATAATAAATAAGGATAATGCCATATACCTGTCGGTATCAAACCAGCGTGAAGCCGCTAACAATGTTATCTGGACGGGTGCTAATAGCAACGTGTGGGACTACAAAACGGATAACTTCTCGCTCGACGGAACGGCTACCTCGTTCGCTGAAGGCGATGGTATTGTGTTCAATGATGATGCTAAAGTGAGCACCATCACTACCAACGAACTGATGCCTGCAGCCTCTGTTACGTTTGAAAACAACAAGAACGCCATCATCATCACAGGCAATGGTGGCATCTCTGGCAATGCTAACGTGACGGTAAACGGTACTGGTCGTGTTTCGCTTAACGCTACAAAGAGCGACTATACGGGCAAGACCATAATCAACTCTGGTACTGTTGTGGTCAAGGAACTGGCGGATGCGGGCACTGCTTCGTCAATAGGCGCAGCGACAGCAGCGGCAAGTAACTTCCAGATTGGTAAGACTACGCTACTCGTTAACAACACCAATACCGCCACAAACCGCGGCATTACGCTTACCGATACTGCCACTGTGCAGATTAATTCGGGCACTACTTCCCTGAAAGGGCAAATCATTGGCAAGGGAATACTGCGCAAAACGGGTAACGGACAACTCAACATTACATACAGTGGCAATAACACTTGGGGCGGAACAATACTCAGTAGCGGTACGCTCGCTATGGGTGCATACAACACTACGTTTGGTTCTGCCTTCTCAACGGTTCACGTTAAGGGCAACTCCACTATCACTATGTTCGAAACTAAGAGTTCAAGCAACGCGCCAACGATAAAGAATACCATTGACATTGACGAGGGAAAGACGCTCACTTTCAATGCAGGCAGCCGCTGTCAGATACAAGGCGCACTCACAGGAAAAGGTACTTACAAGGTGAACTTCCCGTATGTGAGGGGCGATGTCAGCACAGACATGAGTGAGTTTGAGGGCGTTTACGAGGTAACGACCTCCAACTGTCGCTTCATTAAGGGCATAGACCTCTCTAATGGCACGCTAAAACTGGACGAAGGGGCATACGCTGCTGGTTTCAAAGCAGGCAATAGCGCAGAACAAAGCTATACTCACAAGATAGGAACGCTTACTGGTACTGGCACGCTTGGCATGGGAACATGGCAGATAGCAAAACTGTTGGTGAACTATAAGACAACTTCTACCACGGCAACGTGTGACGCTGTGACTATAAACGGTACCGCTGTGCTCAATAATCTCGTCATAGATATGAACAGAACATCGGGCTATTATATCCCTGACAATGCTGAATTTATTATCATTAAGGGCGATGGCGAACGCACAGTCAATGGCAACGTGACCATAATACCTGCCGAACCGAAGGCTGGTTACGAATGGGACACGTCACGACTGGAGAGCGATGGCATTATCACCATTAAGCCATCGGCTACGGGTATCAACGGTATCAACGCTGAACAGAATGAGAACACAACCATATATGACCTACAAGGGCGTAAGATTAATAATGTCTCAAAGGGCGTTTTCATTGTAAACAAGAAGAAAATGATTATCAATCAATGAAAGAAATGATTATTAATAAATGAAGAAAATACTAACTACCGTACTGTCTCTCTGTGCCATCACTGCCATGGCACAGAGAGATATCAACTTCAATGGCGACTGGAACCTGCACTATCCTAAGTCGTCCCGTCTACATTCTGGTCAGGTTAAGAGCGTCACTTTGCCTCGTGCATGGAACGAAGACGAGGCTTTTCGTGTAGGAATAGCAAATCTTCCTGACGATACTTGTCGCTACACGAAACGCTTTAACGCTCCTATCACATGGAAAGGTAAGCGCATCTTTATCGAGTTTGAGGGCGCACGACAGGCTGCCGAGGTGTGGCTTAACGGACAATATGTGGGTATTCACCAAAACGGTGTGATGGCTTTCGGTTTCGATCTCACCCCTTTCATCCGCCTCGGACAGGAGAACTACCTTGAGGTTCTTACCGACAATGACTGGAACTACAAAGAGAAAGGTGTGCCAACAAGTGCAAACGCCACCACGACTAAGGATGGAAACAACCTGCCTAACAACACTCTTGCACCAAATTCTTACCAATGGAACAACAAGAACTTTAACATGAACATGGGCGGTCTGGTAAAGAACGTGAAACTACACGTGGTTGACGGCATATACCAGACGCTGCCTTTGTACAGCAATCTCGGCACAACGGGAACATATGTCTATGGTTCTGACTACGACATTAAGGGCAAGAAGGTAACAATCAACATCGAATCGCAGGTCATTAACAGCACTAACGCAGCCAAACAGGTTGCGCTCAACGTGGAACTGCTTGACGCTGACGGCAAGAGAGTGGCTTCCTTCAAGGGCAAACAGCAGACTATCAACGCTGGTGACACCATTACGCTCACGGCATCACGCCGTATAACCAATGCACACTTTTGGTCTTGGGGCTACGGTTACCTCTATACCGTGAAGACATCGCTCAGCGGTAACGGTGTGAAAGACTCCTCTCCTGTCGCCATTCGCACTGGTTTCAGAAAGACAGCCTTTAAGGATGGCAAGGTGTTTCTTAACGACCGCTGCATCATGATGCACGGTTACGCACAACGAACAAGTAACGAATGGCCAGCAGTTGGTATCGATGTGCCTGCGTGGTTGTCCGACTACAGCAACGACCTGATGGTTAAGTCGGGCGGAAACCTTGTGCGTTGGATGCACGTAACGCCTTCAAAGCAGGACATAGAGTCGTGTGACCGCGTTGGACTGATACAGGCTATGCCAGCAGGTGATGCCGAAAAGGACGTCACTGGACGCCACTGGGAGCAGCGAAAGGAACTGATGCGCGACGCAATAATATACAATCGTAACAACCCCTCTATCCTTTTCTACGAGAGTGGCAACCGTGCCGTGTCGCAAGAGCACATGAAGGAGATGCGAGCCATACGTGACAAGTACGACTCTAAGGGCGGACGCGCAGCGGGATCACGTGAGATGCTGAACGTGGACGAGGCAGAATATGGTGGCGAAATGCTCTACATTAACAAGTCTGCGGGCAAACCTATGTGGTCAATGGAGTACTGTCGCGATGAGGGTTACCGCATGTACTGGGACGATTACTCTTATCCTTTCCACCAACACGGTGCTGGTCCGCTCTACCGCAAGGCTGATGCCAGCGTATATAACCGCAACCAGGACGACCTTGCCATAGAACTGATACAGCGTTGGCACGACTATTACGTCGTTAGACCTGGCATGGGACGCCGCGTTAGTTCTGGAGGAACGAAGATAGTGTTCTCTGATACCAACACGCATGGACGCTCTGAGATGAACTATCGCACCAGTGGCGTGGTGGACGCGATGCGCATTGAGAAGGACGCTTACTTCACTCACCAGGTGATGTGGGGCTCTTGGGTAGACCTACAGCATAAAGCAAGCCACATCATTGGTCACTGGAACTACGACGATGGCACGGTAAAGGATGTTCACGTTGTTAGTACCTCGCCCGTGGTAGAGTTGTTTGTCAACGGCAAAAGCGTCGGTAAGAGCGACAGCGCAAGGTATTCTTTCCTCCACACCTTCCCTAAAGTGAAGTGGGAGAAGGGCGAGGTTAAGGCTGTAAGTTACGCTGCTGACGGCGTGACAGTAGAGTCTACTGCCTCTCATACCACCGCTGGAACTCCAGACCATCTGCGTCTTACGCTAATGCAAAACCCTGAAGGGGGCATGAAGGCTGACGGTGCCGACCTCGCATTGGTGCAGGTTGAGGTTGTGGACAAGGCTGGACAGCGTTGCCCTCTCGACAATCGCTTCATTCATTGGAGCCTCAACGGTGAGGGAGAATGGCGCGGAGGCATAGGCAAGAGCCCTGATGGCGACAACTATATTCTTTCTACTCTGCTGCCGGTAGAGGCTGGAGTGAGCCGCGTTCTGGTTCGTTCTACCACGAAACCGGGCAACATCTCCTTAACAGCTAAGGCTAACGGACTGCCTGAGGAGGTACTTACGTGGCAGTCAACGGAGGGCAATCAGCCTGAGCCTAAGTGCATATTGACACGCGGAGAGACTCCTTCTACGCCGTCATATACCGACAAGAAGGTTACTGCCACCATAGTTTCTGCCACCGCTGGTGCCAATGGTGCGGACGTAAAAGCATCTTACGATGACAACGAACTGAGCGAATGGCGCAACGATGGCACCCTGTCTACGGCATGGATAACCTACGAACTGGCAGAACCTACTGCCATTGACGAGATTAGCGTAAAACTTGCGGGCTGGCGTCAGCGTTCTTACCCTATCGAGGTGCTTGCAGATGACAAGGTGGTATGGAAGGGAAATACAGACAAATCGCTTGGTTACGTTTCGCTGTTCATTACGAATCCTGTTAAGGCAAAGCGTTACACCATTCGTCAGATAGGCTCTTCCAGCGATAAGGAAGCCTTTGGGCAGGTGGTAGAACTGGCTGCTGGCAACGCCAACGAGCAGTATAAACTCGGCAAGGGCAGTAAAGCCAAAGCAGAATTGAGAATTGTTGAGATAGACTTTCTATCTAAAAAGGTAAACAAGAAATAATACCTTTCATAAGAAAATATAGAAAAAGGACTTAGGATTCTTGTTAATCCTAAGTCCTTTTTTTGTTTAATTTTTTATTAAAGAAATGCTACACCTTATATTATTTAGCCATCTTTTTATTATTTACGATATACACTCCTCGAGCAAGAGCTTTCCCTTCATCTGGCGTCTTTACCTCCTGACCTGCCAGATTGTATACTTTTCCCTTACCACTGCCAGCGTTTGTTGCCTGTACGTGTTTCACAGCAGTGAAGTTATCAATATCATCGGTAAAGCCAATGTAGCTAATCACAGATGTACCCGTGGTAGATGTCAGTCCGAAAATGGTCTGTCCTGTAGAGAAATTCCATAGGTCGCCAGTACAGTTAGCGTTAAGGTTCGACTTTGTTATGTCCCACGCTATGAGCACTTCGCCATCGTCTGTGGCACGAACCGTCTGCGGTGCTACCTGCGAGCCTTTGTTAATGCCATTCAACCACCACAGGTAGCTTTTTCCAGAACCCATAGCGAGGTTGGTGCCTTTAACGACAAGGTACTTCTTTGTGCCCTTAACCTTATAGTCAGTAGACTGATAATTCATCATGAGGCACACATTATTATTCCCCATTCCTGCCTTCACCGTTACGGTGTTAGCCTTCGCATCGTAACTGATGTTGCTCTGTGCTACTCGTCCTGCATCGCCCGTCTGCCAGTCGTTAGCTACAAACTTATACTCACCTGCATCATATCCGCTCAGCAGTCGGAGGTAATACAATCCTGGTGCCAACGTGGTGCTACTTGCTTGCAGTCTGAACACGAGTTTCTCTTTTGGTGTTCCGTCATCATTCTTGAGCATATCCTCTGGCACGCCAAGCTCTATGTTATAGAAGCCATTGTTATCCGCTGTCTTGAACGATGTAGGAATGGTAATGTCTGTAAGCTTCTTGCCATCAATACTGATAGTAGCCTTACGTCCCTTGTCAGCCGTAGTGAAGCGGCACATTATAGATATGCCATCGGTCTTACCGCTTGTGTTCGCAAGAGTATACTCCATATATCCGTTGGCACGGGCATCACGATAGTACTCTCCCTGATAACTACCAGTAGAAGAGTCGTCAGAATGTGCCACGTCATGTCCTGCCTCGCTCTGCTGTTCGCCAGTAGCCACGAAGTCAATGGTACGCGCTGTTATCGCAGCCTCTATCGCATCGGCACGCCCCATGTCGCTGTTGGCGTAGTTTTCCTCCGTCTGCTGATACCAATAGCAGTTATAACGTGCGTGATGTATGGTATAAAATGGCACAAGCTGCAGGTTATTCCAGCTACCTTTACTCTGCTCGCTGTGGGCATCTATGGTGAACTGACATGGCTGGTCGGTTGTCGTTATGCGCTTTAATACATCCTCACGCTTGCCAATTAGCAATGGTGATGAAGATATTGACATTCTTTTCGCCATAGAACCAGGCGCATGGTCCATTCGTCCCTCACCGCCATACTCGTTCTGTAGCTGTTCGTACTGCAAGCCAGTAGCAGCTGCTTCTTCCTCGCTTGAGGCTGTTGTCTTGGCTGCAAGAAGTATAGGGCCGTACTTAAAGGCAATGTAATCGCCATAATTAGGACATTCCTCATAACGCAACTGCATAGGTAGCGTTATCTCAACCACGTCGCCCTCCTGCCATGTGCGGTTTATTGTCACGTAGCTTGCTGTGCCTTTGGCGACGGCTGCGTTAATGTCCGTACCGTTAACCTTTACCGAATATCCCTCAGCAGCCCACTGTGGATGGCGCAGCGCAAGCGAGAATGTGCCACCTTTATTAATAGTTATCTTCGATGTCTGACTGTATGGGAACTGCGTCTCTTGTGTCAAAGCAAATTTGCCGTTATCGAGTTTTGATGCAGTAAAGAGGTTTACGTACAGCGTCTTGTTGTCTTCAGAATGTGTATAGATAAAGTGTCCGTACTTAGAATGGTTCTCCATGCCTGTACCTACACAGCACCACATAGCTTGGTTGACCTGTGAATATATGCGATACCCCTGTGGGCGCAATGTAGTAAAGTAGACATATCCACCCGTTTCCGGGTCTTGCGTAGAGAGAATGTGGTTCCACATGGTAGCCTCATAGAAGTCAGCATACTTCGCATCGTGCGTTTCATCGAAGAGATCTTCTGATAGCTTCAGCATATTGTTAGAGTTACAGCTCTCAGGACCGTCAAGGTTTGTGATGTATTGCTCGCCCTTGCTCTTTGGCAGGAAGTGCTCGCTGACGCTGTTTCCGCCTATGCAGACGGTACGATTCTGCGCTACGTCCGTCCAGAAGTTATGCGCCGCCTTCTGGTAACTCGCCGTAGTAGTGCCACCATCACGCAGCTCCTCTTGGTAGATACGTTCAAAACCTATGTACTTAGGCACCTGCGTGTTGGCGTGTTTGCTGTCGAGGAAGGTGGTGTTAAGGCTCTGCATACCGCTCACCATGGTCTGATGGCTGTACTTCTTAGCAGCGACAAGGTACTTCTTGTCACCAAAGAGGCGATAGGCATCAGCAAGAGTCTCGTTTACTCCGCCATGTTCCCAGTTGAGCACCTCCTGCATCTGTGACGTCGTCAGCTTGTTGACGAGGTTCACAGTCCAATCACACAGGTCGTGGTATAGCGTCTTTGCCAGTTCGCTGTCAGTATAAATCCATGCGTCACGCAGTCCTGCCAGCACCTTATGCTCGCAGTATAGCGGCACCCAACCACCGTATTTCTTATACTGTGTAAGGTCGCCACTGTAAAGCCCAGTCCATATTTGGTTTATAGGCTGTCCGCCAAGAAAGCCCTTCATGCCCACAGTGTTATTGTCGTAAGCACGCTGACAGTCGTTGAGCACATTGAGCACATAGTCTAACCTCGACCTCAGCGTGGCTTTTACGGTAGCGTCATGCTCGGCAGCATATGCCAAGGCGAGTGCCGTAATGTAGTGACCACCTACGTGACCTTCAAGCGACCAGCTTGAGAGTCCCCAGTTGGTGAAGGATGGATGCTTTGTGGTCCACTGATAATAAGGCGAACTACTGTCTGTAGTCAGCCCCGCCTGACGGATGAATGGCGTAAGGAGTCGGTCCACATCATACTGCAAGAGCAGATTGGTGTTAACGTCCATAGCCTTCTTGAAGGGGCTGTCGAGCAGCGTAACATCTTCAAGGTTGAAATGTTGTGGATAAATCTCCTGTTGTGCCTGCACCGTTGTTGCCGACACCAGTCCTGCTGCAAGAGCGAGGAACACCTTTCGGGTAGTAGAAAATTTCATAGTAGTTGTTTAGTTTATGTTTAGGTTGAGTACTAAATATGGTCTGATTTAACCAACAGCGTCCATACATGCGTAAATCACTGTTTATCTGTATTATTCGCGAATCACGAGAACGTCACGTCACGATAGCTATCTAATCGCCTTGCGAAAGCACCCTGATTACAACGCGAAAGCACCCATATCGCATTGCGAAAGGGCTGCTTTCGCAATGCGATATGAATGCTTTTACGCTATTCCTATTTCTTTAGCTCTCTGCATGAGCAGTTCCATCAGTGGCTCGCGCTCATTTTTCACTCTATCATCGAGCACAGCGTCCTTTAGATATTGCTTCAATTCGCCCACCTCTCGCGATGGTTGCAGGTTGAACATATGCATAATCTCGTTGCCGTCTATTACGGGTTGCAGAAGGCGCTTGAAGTCACGCTCCTTCAAGTCGTCAATCTTCTCACGCACCAGTTGGTAGTTGTCAAGAAAACGTTGCTTGCGGTTTTCGTTCTTACTCGTTATGTCCGCCTCGCAAAGTGTCATGAGGTCGTCAAGGTCATCACCAGCATCGTTGACCATTCGGCGCACTGCACTGTCCGTAACCTCATCGTCTGCTATTGCTATCGGACGCATATGCAGGTCTACTAACTTCTGAACATACTTCATCTTCATGTCTAACGGCAACTTAAGACGACGGAAAATGCCTGGCACCATCCTTGCTCCTATGGTGTTATGGGCATGGAATGTCCATCCCTGCACGGGGTCCCAACGCTTACTCTTCGGCTTGCCTACATCGTGAAGTAGTGCCGCCCAGCGTAGCCATAGGTTGTCGCTATGACGAGATACATTGTCAAGCACCTCAAGAGTGTGGTAAAAATTATTCTTGTGCGCCCTACCGTTGCGTTCCTCTACCATATCCATGGCAGACAGCTCAGGCAAGAATATTTCAAGAAGACCAGATTCTTGCAAGTCAACAAAGCCACGAGAAGGAGTCTTGGTCATAAGAATCTTGTTCAATTCCTCGCTGATACGCTCTGCGCTTATTATGTGCAGACGCTCCGCGTTGCGCTTTAAGGCATCGAATGTCTCGTCCTCTATAAGAAAATTAAGGCGTGTAGCGAAGCGTATGCAGCGCAACATACGCAGTGGGTCGTCGCTGAACGTAATGTCAGGATCAAGGGGAGTGCGTATGATACCGTCCCACAAGTCGTCAAGACCATAGAAAGGGTCGACCAACTCGCCAAACCTTTCTTTGTTAAGGCATATCGCCATGGCGTTGATAGTGAAGTCGCGACGATTCTGATCGTCCTCAAGTGTACCGTCTTCTACAACAGGTTTGCGAGAGTCATGGCTGTAACTCTCTTTTCTGGCACCCACAAACTCAACCTCTATGGCTCCTTTGTCAGGGTCATCGGGGTCACGCTCTACACCAGGTGGGAAGAATTTGACCTGCGCTGTACCAAAGTTCTTGAACACGGAGAGGTGCGCTCGCCTACCCAGCATACTGGCAAGGCGTTTCGCTACTGCGATACCAGAGCCTACAACTACACAGTCTATGTCGTCAGAGGGACGCTCGAGAAAGATGTCACGAACGTAACCGCCTACGACATAGCACTCTAACTGCAACTCATCCGCTGCAGCCGATATCTTATGGAATATGTCTTTGTCAAGTATCTGTGCCAGTTCGCTATCCGTATATTCTTTCATTGTAGGTTATGGGTGGTTCTTTGCCGCGGCATTGTGCTTTTCTTTCTCGTGGTGTGCAGTGCCGCTGTTGCCATGGTGTTTCTTTTCTTCTTTCTTACTATGTTCGCGCTGCCATTCCAGACGTGAGTTCAACTCGTCTGCTGGTGACACAAAATCGATGTCAAGCTCAGGTGTTTCAGCAGGCTTTGCCTTGAAAGGTACTCGCGTATCGTCGTATACCGACACTTCAACCAAGGCTACCCCTGCCGCGAGAATACCGAGCCTGCGTGCAGCCTCGTATGAGATGTCTATAACTCTACCACGGGCATGAGGACCGCGATCTATCACTTTGACTATCACTTCCTTGCCGTTGGACGTATTGCGCACCTTCAGTAGTGTACCAAAAGGGTGAGTGCGGTGGGCGCAAACGAGCGAGTCGTTGTTAAGACGCGTACCACTACTGGTGCGTGCCCCATTGGAACGACGCGAATAATATGATGCCTTGCCTTTCTGTTGGCACAGTGACGGGAGTGCCGCCACAATAAACAGCACTACCATTATAGCCACTCGCCCGACAAGAGGTGGGATTCTTAGCATAGGCTTTTGTGGGTTTGTTATTTGCTGCAAAGTTAATGTATTTCTTGATAACAAGCAACAAATAACGCGAGTTTTGCCAAAATACAATTAATTAAGGTGCAAAAATTTGGCGAATCTCTGTTTTTTTGCTACCTTTGCAGTCAGTTACAATATGCTTTTGCCATAGGCATTAATGTTGACATGAGCAGGATTACCAGTCTGTGGCAGGAATAACGGAAACAAATACGTAAATCAACGACAATGGCAGAAACAAAGAAAATCAAGACAGCTCTCGTCAGTGTGTTCCATAAAGACGGACTCGACGAACTGCTCAAGAAGTTGAACGCAGAGGGGGTAAAGTTCCTCTCTACTGGTGGTACACAGAAATTTATAGAGTCTCTCGGCCTGGAATGTGAGGCGGTAGAGAATGTTACAACATATCCTTCAATACTTGGCGGTCGCGTAAAGACCCTTCACCCAAAAATCTTCGGTGGTATTCTCGGACGCAGAGAGCTGCAGGGAGACTTGGATCAGATGGCAAAATACGAGATACCAGAGATTGACCTCGTTATAGTTGACCTCTATCCATTCGAGGACACCGTTGCAAGTGGCGCAAGCGAGGCCGACATCATTGAGAAAATAGATATAGGCGGCATCTCTCTTATACGTGCAGGAGCCAAGAACTTCAAGGATGTCGTAATAGTACCATCAAAGGCTGAATACGGTATGTTGCTCGATATTCTCAACAAGAAGGGCGCACAGACCGACATAGAGGAGCGCAGAGAGTTCGCTACACGCGCTTTCGGTGTTAGCTCACACTATGACACTGCCATCAACGCATGGTTCGAAAAAACTAATAAGTAATCATTCTTAAAGCTGAATAGACAAGACATGGGTTTCTTTTCTTTCGTACAGGAAATAGCTATCGACCTCGGAACGGCGAACACTATCATCATGTGTGATGACAAAATCGTTGTTGACGAGCCTTCTGTTGTAGCTATTGACCGTGACACTAATCAGATGATTGCTGTCGGTGACCGTGCAAAGAACATGTACGAGAAGACAAATGACCGCATCAAAACGGTGCGACCATTACGCGATGGCGTCATAGCCGACTTCTCAGCGTGTGAGATGATGATGCGAGGACTGATTAAGATGATTCCGAAGAGACGTCATCTCTTCACCCCATCACTGCGTATGGTGATTGGCGTACCTTCAGGTTCTACAGAGGTAGAGCTGCGTGCGGTGCGCGATTCTGCCGAACACGCTAACGGACGTGACGTCTACTTGATATTTGAACCTATGGCAGCAGCCGTGGGTATAGGCATAGACGTAGAGGCACCAGAAGGCAATATGATTGTAGATATAGGTGGTGGATCAACGGAAATAGCGGTAATATCATTAGGAGGCATCGTAAGCAACCAGTCACTGCGTGTAGCTGGCGACGAATTGACTGCCGACATCCAGGAATATATGGCACGTCAGCATAACGTAAAGGTATCTGAACGTATGGCGGAGCGTATCAAGATAAACGTAGGTTCTGCCCTTACAGACCTCGGAGACCAAGCTCCTGAAGACTATATAGTGCGTGGCCCTAACCGTATCACAGCTCTGCCAATGGAGGTTCCTGTATGTTATCAGGAAATAGCACACTGCATTGACAAAACTGTAGCTAAGGTGGAGAACGCCGTACTCTCTGCTCTTGAGAACACACCACCAGAGCTATACGCTGACATCGTGAAGAACGGCATCTACCTTAGCGGTGGTGGCGCACTGCTACGCGGACTTGACAGACGTCTGCAAGCGAAGATAGGAATACCGTTCCACATTGCTGAAGACCCGCTACGCAGCGTAGCAAAGGGCGCAGGTGTGGCGCTGAAGAATATAGGACGCTTCTCGTTCCTTATGAGATAGCAATAGGAGACGCACCTGAACAGTGCGTCTCTTTTTATTACTAAGGTCGTAAATACACTATACAAAAGCTGTAAATACACTATACAAAGGTCGTAAATACGCTATAAAAAAGCTGTAAATACACTATAATGCACAACCTATTAGACTTTATAAAGGCACATTATCACTGGTTCGTATTCCTCGTTTTAGAGATTATCAGCATGATATTGCTCGTCAACTACAACAGCTATCAAGGCTCGGTGTGGGTGTCTACCGCCAACACTGTAGCAGGAGTGGTGTACGATGGCGAGGCAGAGGTGCAGTCTTTCTTCGCTCTAACAAAGCTGAACGACCAGCTATCAAGGCGTAACATATACTTAGAGCATCAGGTAAAAGAGCTAACTGGAGCTCTAAAGCATGAGGGAATAGACTCTACAGTAATAGCATCGCTCAAGGAACCTACACCATACAAACTGATAGGAGCAAAGGTTGTGAGCAACAGCATAAGCAAGAAAGACAACCTTATGACCATCGACAAAGGCGAAGCTGACGGTGTTCATAAGGACATGGGTGTCATATCGGGACACGGTGTGGTCGGTATCGTCTACCTTGCAGGAAAACATTATTCGGTGGTGATACCCGCATTATCAAGCAAGTCAAGCATAAGTTGCAAGATAGAGCGACGCGGTTACTTCGGATACCTACACTGGGAAGGCGGAAAAAGCAACATGGCATACGTTGATGACGTACCACGTCATGCACGCTTTAAGCTTTATGAGCGCGTGGTAACATCGGGCTACTCTTCCGTTTTCCCTGAAGGCGTGGCGGTAGGAAAGATTATTCACGTGTATAACTCAGCTGACGGTGTGTCGTATAGACTGCAAGTGCAGCTGTATACCGACTTCGCCAATCTGCGCGATGTGTATGTTGTTGACAACAGCGCAATGCTTGAACAACTCAATGTGTTAAGAGCAGCGCAAGACTCGTTATCTAAGAATAAGAATAATTAATATGAGATATATCACACTCATAATAGTTTTCGGACTGGCACAGGCTTTGTTCCTTGAGCATATACACGTCTTCGGTGTGGCAACGCCATTGCTCTACGTATACCTTCCACTGTTAATGCAGCGCGACTACCCACGTTGGGCGCAGCTATTGCTATGCTTCGTGATGGGATTGGTAGTGGATATGTTTACCAACACTCCCGGATTGGCGTGCGCATCACTAACACTTGTGGGGTTCTTACAGCCATATCTGTTAGAACTGTATCTGAAACGTGAAGACGATCCTGCCTTCCGACCATCCATAATGAACATGGGATTCGGCAAATTTCTGTCTTATGCCTTCTTCCTCACGCTTGTATACTGCCTTACGTTCTTCGCCCTCGAAGCCTTCTCGTTTACAGATTGGCTGACATGGATAGAGTGTACATGCGGCAGTCTTATACTGACATTGTTATTAATCATTACTATTGACAGTCTACGCAGGTAATGTTATCAGAGTTATCAAATAGAAGATACGTAATAGGAGGCATAGCGATTCTCATCGTTGTGGTCTACACCGTGCGCCTGTTCATGCTACAGATTATGAGCGATGACTACAGGAAGAGTGCCGACTCAAATGCTTTTCTGAAGAAAGTGGAGTATCCTGCACGAGGTGTGATATACGATCGCAACCAGAAGCTGTTGGTTTACAACCAGCCGTCATACGACATCATGGTGGTAATGAACGAGACAGAGGGACGAATCGACACCACAGAGATGTGCGAGGCTCTCGGTATCACGAAGGAATACTTTGTGAAACGCATGAACGACATTAAGGATCGCAACAAGAATCCTGGTTACTCGCGTTTCACACAGCAGGTGTTCATGACGCAACTGGATGAGGTTGACTTCTCTGTCTTTCGCGAAAAGCTGTTCCGTTTTCCTGGTTTCTACATTCAAAAACGTACCATTAGGCAATATCAGTACCCGTATGCTGCGCACGTATTGGGTGATGTAGCAGAGGTGTCGCAGGGAGACATTGACGATGATGACTATTACTCACGTGGCGACTACATCGGCAAGTTAGGCGTAGAGCGTTACTATGAGAAGCAACTGCGTGGCGTCAAGGGTATGCAGATACTGCTAAGAGATGCTCGCGGACGCATAAAAGGCCACTATCAGAACGGTAAACTTGACCAAAGACCCGTGGCAGGCAAGTCGCTTACGTTATCTATCGACATCGGGTTACAGGCTCTTGGCGAACGATTGTTAGAGGGTAAGATAGGCAGTATCGTAGCTATCGAACCATCAACGGGCGAGGTACTCTGCATGGTATCATCGCCTACGTATGACCCTCGCACCATGACAGGTCGTAAACGCAGCAAGAACCATCTGGCACTTCAACGCAATGCTTGGAAACCTCTGCTTAACCGTAGCATCATGGGACAGTATCCGCCTGGCTCTACATTCAAGACGACGCAGGCGTTGACATATCTGACAGAGGGTATCATTACTCCTCACACCATGTTCCCCTGTAACCACGGTTTCTCTTACCGCGGACTTCACGTGGGATGTCACGGTCATGCCTCACCGCTTGCACTCGTTGACGCTATCTCTACCTCCTGCAACGGTTACTTCTGTTGGGGATTGTACTACATGATTGGCAACCGCACGAAGTACGGCAAGCCTCTTGTAGCGATGAATAAATGGCGTGACTACATGGTATCAATGGGCTTTGGCTACAAGTTAGGCATTGACCTACCAGGCGAGAAACGCGGTTTGATACCTAACGGTGACTATTATGACAACGCCTACAAGGGCTCATGGAACGGTCTTACCGTAATATCCATATCTATAGGACAGGGTGAGGTGAATCTTACTCCGTTGCAAATAGCCAACCTTGGCGCAACTATCGCGAACAGAGGTTACTACATTACACCTCACGTAGTGAAGAAAGTGGAGGGCGAACCTCTTGACACTACATTCACAAAGAAACACTACACCATGGCATCACGTGCCGCTTATGATTGGGTAGTGGCGGGAATGCGCTCTTCTGTCATAAAAGGTACGTGTAAAGCCCTTAACCGTGCCGACTACTTAGTATGCGGTAAGACTGGTACAGCGCAGAACCGCGGTCAGGACCACTCTGTATTTATGGGATTCGCACCAATGGACAACCCAAAGATTGCTATTGCGGTATACGTAGAAAACGGTGGCTTCGGTGCCGAATACGGTGTTCCTATCGGTGGACTAATGATTGAGAAATACCTCACTGGCAAGCTATCGCCTAACTCTGAACGCCGTGCTGCCGACTTCCAAAAACGCAGAATCGGCTATGGTTCACAGAATAGATAATAAGAATTATATAAATATTATCGCCCGACTTCCATTGAGAAGTCGGGCGATATTTTTTTGTATCTATAATATTCTCATGTTTTCTACCTTTTCACACATAATGAGTAATGGCACAACACTACCTTTTTCACATTTACGCTGGCACCGTCATGCCCCCCTACTTCTTCACCGTATAGGTCTGGTATCCATACTCTGTGAGCATATCGGGATTATAGCTGAACGAGTAAGTTTTCCCATCCTTGCCCAGGAAGTAGACCTCATTAGTAGGAATCTTGTTATGTTCCCACGCCACCTCGTAAAACATCTTGCATGGTTCTAACGTTGGGTTTATCAGCATTTTGAACATATCAAGCATAGTTTTCTTTATGTCGTTCTGTTTACTAAGGCTTACCTGTAACGTCAGTAAAGGCTCGGCACCTTCTAAAGGCACTTCTTCCTTTATTATCCTAAACGTTGGCGTGGGTGAAGTCTGCGTTCCGAATTGAAGTTGGAGAGTGGGACGACTGCAATAAATGAAGTTGCCGATATGGTTAAGAACATTTACCGTGACCTTGCTTTTGGCATAATCAGGTTTTATAGTCATGCTCACACCTTGGTATGCACCTGGTATGTTGCTTACTTTCAATCCTTCAGAGAACGACATTACCTTCTCAGGCACATTACTCTCAGAATCGTCATCCCACTTAAAGCCTACTGGTATGCCAAGCCTTTCCTGTGCCTGCTTGTTTTCGTCAACATCTATTACCTCACAATATGCGGCACTAACCCACGCCATTTTAGAGTTAACGTAAGTTTGCTTGCCCATATACTCTTCTGCCATTATGAGTATCTGATACCAGCCGTTTTGTGGCTCTGGATTCTCATTGCTCACCATATACAGATAGTCCGACACGGGATGATATGGTGTTATCTCCGCTTCGTTCTCGTCATTAGCAGTATATTTCTCCCCTTCAGTATCAGCAAAGAATAGCTTTGTGTATGAGTCAGAACTCCATACCATTACCTTTCCGCTTGTAGCGTTAGGCAGACGATGCAGGGTTACGTCTTCATCCAGAATCCTGACAAAGCGCTTTACGTTTGGCACCTTCACCGTCACGTTAGGCAGTTGCGCCACTGCTGACATGGAAAACAATAATACGAGGAATGTGAGGATTTCTCTCTCCACCCTTCTTCTGATGGTAGAAGAAGTATGCAAAATAGGTCTATTCATACAGTACTCGGTTAATGATTTATAGTTCTATAGGTTATATGTTATCTTTATTATGCGGCAAATTTAGACATTTTTTATTAATTCTACAATAACAACTTAGGTTCATTTAAGTTCATATTAGTATTTTATTATTGGAGCATTAACATAACAAATAGAGAATATGGAAGTAGGAAAGCTCGATTCCATAACTACGCACTTGCTAAAGCACGCTAATCGCACTGCGAAAGCGCCCTAATCGTAACACTATCTCTATGCTTTCGCACTGCGATTGCATACATATCGTAAGCTGCGCTGATTTTCACTTATTTTGCAGTTCTAATAAATATTTAGCTGCATAGCATTTAGAGCAGAAAAAAAAGTGCATTTTTATGCACCTACAACCTCTTTTAGTGTGCTCTCGCACTACACTATCACACACGAAAAAAGGTTTGAAGACTACTGCTAATCTTCAAACCCTTGTCTGTAAATACATTACTGTTTTGTCGGGATGACCAGACTCGAACTGGCGACCACACGCCCCCCAGACGCGTACGCTAACCAACTGCGCCACATCCCGATGCCCTTCACTTTAAGAGCTATTAAAAAGCCCCCTCCGTTTAAGCGACTGCAAAGGTACATATAAAATTTGATGAAGCCAAATTTTTTCTTTCCTTTTTACTGAAAAAATGTAAAATAGAAACAAATTATATAACATTGTTTGCCTGTATGAGAAAGATATTGTAACTTTGTGATGATGTGATTGTAGACAACACACGAATAAAAAAACAACCCAAAATGCAATACATACTCACTGCGCCAAGCAGTATCAACTGTGAGATATCACTGCCTGCGTCAAAAAGCATCAGTAACCGTGCATTGGTTATCAATGCCCTCGCTGGCAATACTGAACACCCTGAGAACCTCAGCAAGTGCGACGATACCGACGTTATGGTAGCCGCTCTGCGCGATATGCCATACGAAATTAACATTAAAGCAGCAGGAACTGCCATGCGTTTTACCACCGCCATGCTCTCTGTAGGCAATGGCGAACACGTCATTACTGGCACCGAACGCATGAAGCACCGCCCTATCACGGTGTTGGTAGACGCCCTGCGTAGATTAGGGGCTGACATAGAATATGTGGGTGAGGAAGGATTCCCCCCTCTTCGCATACACGGCAAGCAGTTAGACGGTGGCAATCTCGACATTGCTGGTAACGTGTCGTCGCAATATATCTCAGCACTACTGATGATAGGTCCTATGCTGAAGAACGGTCTGACCCTGCATCTTACAGGCGATATCATCTCTCGTCCATACATCGACCTCACTATCTGCACCATGCAGGAGTTTGGAGCTAATGTGGAATGGGAAGACAGCGCAACGGTAAAGGTTAGGCCTGTGCCCTATAAGTCTGTACCGTTCTATATAGAAAACGACTGGAGCGCATCGTCATACTGGTATGAGATTCTCACCCTTTTGGCCGATGCCGACAGCGAGGTACGTCTGCCTGGACTGATGGACGGCAGCCGTCAGGGTGACTCTGCCATACGTTACATCTTCATGATGCTGGGTATCAAGACTCTGTATGCCGAGAAATGCCAACTGAAGCCTACTACTGTGTCGCTGAAGGCGCAACGCATTGCCCTGCCACGCTTTGACTTCGACTTTGTGAACCAGCCTGACTTGGCACAAACGGTAGTAGTGACTACAGCCCTATGTGGCATACCTTTCCGCTTCACAGGACTGCAAACGCTGCGCATTAAGGAGACAGACCGCATAGCGGCTCTAAAGGTTGAGATGGCGAAATTAGGCTATGTGCTCGACGACTCGGAGGAGGGCGCATTAGCATGGGACGGCACTCGCTGTGAGCCGATGGCTAATCCTGTTATCGACACATACGAAGACCACCGTATGGCAATGGCGTTCGCACCTGCATCTATCAAATTTCCAGGACTGAGGATTAACAATCCTGAGGTGGTATCAAAGAGTTATCCACACTATTGGGACGACCTGAAGAAGGCAGGCTGGATAATTGAGGAAAAATAAACTATCACTTTACACATCTTGCGACGCTTATTATACCATACACTACTGCTTGCTGCAGCACTGCTCATTGCCTCGTGTTCTACTAAAAAGAACACGGGGATGACTCGTTTTTGGCATAGCTTCACCGCCAACTACAACATATACTACAATGGTACGCAGGCTTATATCGACGCGTCGCGTGAGAAAGAAAACGGCAACAAGGACAACTACACGGAGCGTCTGCCCCTATACACCGTAGGCAACAAGGCCAGTCGTGACCTTGGCAAGTCGAACTACGAGATTGCTATCACTAAGAGTAAGAAAGCGATACAGTTGCATAGCATAAAAGCTAAGCCTGAATGGACAAAGAATCGTCGTAAGACTGAGAAGGACATTGAGTGGCTTTCACGTAAAGAGTATAACCCTTTCTTATGGAAGGCATGGATGCTGATGGGACGCTCACAGTTCTATCAGGGTAACTTCGACGAGGCGGCTGCCACCTTTTCTTATATGTCCAGACTCTATAAAGGTCAACCTGCCATCTACGGTAAGGCGCGTGCATGGCTCGCTAAGTGCTACATTGAGAATGACTGGCTGTATGATGCCGAAGATGTAATTCACAATATGCAGCGCGACAGCATTGACTGGCGTGCTAAGAAGGAATGGGACTACACCCTCTGCGACTACTATCTGCACCGCAACGACCTGCCTAAGGCGAAGGAATACCTGCTGAAGGTTATAGCACACGAGATGCGCTCTAAACAGAAAGCACGCGAATACTTCCTTTTAGGACAGATTGAAGCTGCCATGAATAACCGTCAAGGGGCTTACAAAGCATTTAAGAAGGTGCTGCGACAGAACCCTCCTTACGAACTGGACTTTAACGCACGCATCGCCATGACGGAGGTATCGGCAAAGGGACAGGCTAAGAAGATGATAGGAAAGTTGCGCCGAATGGCACGCAACGATAATAACAAGGACTACTTAGACCAGGTGTATTACGCCATAGGCAATATCTACTTGGCTGAGAAAGATACCGCACACGCTATCGCTGCATACGAGACGGGCAACGAGAAGGCTACACGTAGCGGCATAGAGAAGGGCGTACTGTTGTTGCACCTCGGCGACCTCTACTGGCAATTAGAGAAATACAGCGATGCGAAGCGATGCTACGGTGAGGCTATAGGACTATTAGACAAGGAGCGACCTGATTACAAAACTCTTTCTGAACGCTCTAAAGTACTCGACGAACTGGTACCTTACACTGACGCCATACAGCTGCAAGACTCTCTGCAAGCATTGGCGAAGATGGACGAGAAGGACCGTAACGCTGCTATTGACAGGGTTATTGACGCGCTAAAGAAGAAGGAGAAAGAGGAGGAAGCACAGAAAGCAGAGCAGGAACTGCAGCAAAGACAGCAGAAGTATGGATCGAACCTGACTAACAAGGCTAACAACACTCAGCAACAGTTTAACAAGACACAAAACAGAAGCACTGCATGGTACTTCTACAACCCACAGCTTGTGCAGCAGGGTAAGCAAGCGTTCGTACAGAAATGGGGTAAACGCGAGAATACCGACAACTGGCAACGATACAATAAAACTGTTGTGGGAGGCTTCGACACTGAAGAGGTTGACAGCACGCTCTTGACGCAAGAACAACGCGACTCTCTGCACGCTGTTGAGGAGAAGCAACGACTTGAGGAGCAGAGAATGGACTCTGCCGTGAACGATCCACACAAGAGGGAGTACTACATGGCACAGATTCCGTTCACGGAAGAGGCGATAGCCGAGAGCAACGAGATTATAAAGGACGGTCTGTACCACTCTGCCGTGATATTCAAAGACAAGTTAGACAACTTGCCTCTTAGCGAAAAGGCGTTCCACCGACTGCAAGAACAGTTCCCAGAGTTTACGCCTAAGGACGAGATGTACTATCACCTCTTCCTGCTATACTCTCGTAAAGGTGAGCACGATGTGGCGGCTACGTATGTAGACAAGCTGAAAGAGGAATGTCCTCAGTCAAAGTGGACAACGGTACTTACAGACCCTTACTTTGCCGACAACGCCCGTTTTGGCAAGGAGATGGAGGACTCTCTATACGGAGCTACCTACAACGCCTTTAAGGCTGACCGCTTTACGGAGGTTTATGGCAACGCTGAGGTGTCAGAGAAGCGATTCCCGTTAGGTGAAAACCGCGACAGGTTTATCTTCATCACTGGTCTCACACGCCTCAACGACGGCAATGCCGAGGGATGCCTACAAGCTATGGAGAAGGTGGTGAAGGAGTATCCACAAAGCAAAGTGGCAGAGATGGCGGGCATGATAATCAACGGTGTGAAGGCGGGCAGAAGGCTGCACGGCGCTAAGTTCGACCTCTCTGACGTATGGAACAGACGCAACACCACCATGGACGGCACTGACAGCATAGCCAACAGACAGTTCTCGCCTGAGCGTAACACTGACTTCCTGTTTATCATGGCTTATGCTCCTGACTCTATCAACGAGAATAAGCTGCTCTTCCAAATGGCACGCTACAACTTTACGAGCTTCCTTGTGAGGAACTTCGACCTTAATATTGAGGACGTTTACGGTATGCACCACCTCACAGTCAGTGGTTTCCGCAACTTTAATGAGGCACGTCAATACGCCAATATGCTGCTTCAGCAGGAGGGTATAAAGCGTACTGCAGGCAATAGTCGACCTATCATTATAAGTAAGGAGAACCTTGAGCTGCTCGGCAATAGGTATAGTTACAACGACTACGATGCCTTCTATGTGAAGAACTTTGCGCCATTGCCTGTCACTAACCCTGAGCAACTGTACGAACCTGTACACATGGCTGAGGAGACTAAGCGAGAGCAGGAGAATGTTAAGCCTGCACTGCCTACTGAAGAGGTTGCTCCTGGAGGCGTGAAACCAACGGAGCCTGTTGCCAAGGACTCGCTGAACGCTGAGGAGCTATTGCCTATTCCTGCCGATACAGAGATTGCATTGCCTAACGAAGGCATTGACATTACTGCTCCACAGGATTCTGTTAAGGCTGACGAGGGTATTGACATCACCGTGCCACAAGACGCTGTGAAGCCTGAAGAGGGCATTGACATCACACTGCCACAGCAGCAAACGCAAGAGCAAAGCGACACTGAGATTACGTTACCACAGCAGGAGGAAAAGGCTACCGAGGACGATTCTATTACCGTTCCTGACACGGAGAAGGCTCCAACGGCTACTGAAGACAACGGCATAACGATACCTGACACTAAGGAAGAGAATAAAAGTCAGGAAGAGACTATTGTCTTCGATGACAACAGTCAGCAGAAGTCTGCCGACAATAACGATGAAGAGATTATCGTTGTAGATGGCAACAGCAACGACAAGACAACAGAAGAATTAGAAGACGAGTACTATGAACTCGACGGATTCTGATAACATTCACTAACAATTAAAAACACAACAACGATGGAAGTAGTAATAACAAACGAGAATTTTAAGTCACTGAAGAATGGTGCTTTACCCCTTGTAGTAGACTTTTGGGCAGAATGGTGCGGACCATGTAAGATGATTTCGCCTATCATCTCAGAGCTTGCCAACGAGTATGACGGCAAAATCGTAGTCGGTAAGTGTAATGTTGAAGAGAACGAAGGTATCGCTGCTGAGTTCGGAATACGTAACATCCCTACCCTCTTGTTCTTTAAGAACGACCAGTTAGTTGACAAATTTGTTGGTGCCGCCAACAAAGCTAAGCTGAAAGAGAAGTTTGAAGCTAATCTGTAAGGGTCGTTTATACAATAAGAGAACGCCCTGCTTGCGTAGCATCACGAATGTGCTGCCTGTGCAAGCAGGGCGTTTTTTATTAAGATTTCGCTCTATTGATGATTACATCAGAATCTGATGTCAACGCCAGCCATCACCGTTGCCCTCGGCATAGGATAGCCTTTGTTTATCTCGTAACGCTGGGCAAGGAGGTTCTCACCACTCATCCACAGCGTACACTGGTGGAGAAGACGGTAATTTACCGTCACGTCGAGCAAACAGAAGTGTTCTTTCTGCTCCGCGCTACCTGTGGCTGTATATAGCCCTGAGATATACTGCAGACCAGCAATGACGCCCCATCTGCCACTCTTATAATTGCCTCCGAGATAGCCTTTATACTCTGGAGCAGCGACAACGGGGTGTTCCATGTGGAGGAACGAGTGGTTGGTGGACACGTTCCAGTGGTCATTAATGCGGTATGACGCCTCAACCTCCGCGCCACAGTTCTCTATCTCACCAGTATTCACATTGCGACGGTTCACCGTCTGAATCATGTTGTCACCTTTTATATAATATATATTGGCACCATACGTAAAGTCTTTCAGTCGCTGACGCCACGAAAGCTCATAGTTCCAGAGGCGTTCTGGTTCCAAATCTTCGTTTGAAGGCGGATAGAGGTACATCTCTCTCATGGTAGGATTACGGAATCCTTTGCTTGCCATCAACTTTAATTCTCCCGTAGATATTGGTCTGTATACCACACCAACCTGCGGCACCCACTCTGAACCAGTTACGTTGTGGTGGTCAAGACGTATGCCTGCATCGAAGGTAAGGCATGAGAGAAGGTCCTGACGGAAGTCTACATAGCCTGCTATCTCGTTGCGATACGACTTGCCGCTCTGCTTGTTAGGTGTGTCAAGTACCTCACCCGTAGCCTTAGAGGTATAATAGGCGTTGCCATATATGTGCTGATAGTCTATGCCTACGGTAAGTCTGTTGCCAGTAAAGAGTTGCGCACTCTGATACCATGACACACCAGTCAGCGCATCCTTTGAGCGAAAATATCTCTTCGTAGGGTTGGTTGCATCACTGCTTCCGTCGTCTATCTTATGGCGACCGAAGTTAGAATACACGCTAAAAGCACCGCTGGTACGGTTGTAGTGATTCTCTACAGCAACAGAAGCAACGCCACGTGTTATCCATTGGTCGGCTCCATAGATAGGACTGTCAACGGCTCCTGGGTATGAAGAGTTAAAGTGCGTCACGTCAGCATTGAGATATGCGTTCCAGTGTTCGTTGATGTCATATCCCAATTTTACGTATCCGCCATACTGTTCAAAGCCCATATTGGGTCTGTGGTTGTCCGTTCTGCCATACTGTGCCGCCACAGTACTGCTAAACTTTCCATGCTTCTGCTGGTTAGATACTTCCGCCTTAAACGTTCCGTAACTGCCAGCACCGAGACTAACGTTAGTCTCTGAGCCATCTTTCGCCATGCCTCTCGTCACGATATTCATTACACCGCCCATGGCGTTGCTGCCATACAGCACCGAGGCAGGACCACGCAACACCTCCACACGCTCCATCATCATAGTCTGATAACTGTCGCTTATGGGGTGACCATACACACCGTTATACTGCGGATGACCATCGATAAGCACGAGCATCTGCCCTGCTCCACCCGATATGCCACGCAGATTGATGCCTCCAGCCGCTCCTGTCGACACGCCATAGCCCATCATGGAGCGTCCAGTTACGAAGAAAGAGGGCACCTGCTGCATCACCGTCGGTAAAGCAGAGGTAAGGTGTCTCTCTGTTAATTGTTCTCTGCCTATCACCGTTACCGTCATAGGCAGATGGCGAACGTCAGTAGCATTGCGCGTACCCGTTACCACAACGTCACGCAATGTTGTCGCTGTATCGCGTTGAGCCTGTACTGATGCTGTCACAGCGCAAGCCAACGCAAGCATTAACCCCTTTCGCATTATTTATCAATGTTTATTATCTTATATTTCTTTGTACCTAAACCTATCTTCTCTGCATAGTCTACAGTGTGTGTGCCATGCATCTTCTGTATGCGCTCAGTCAAAGGCTTAGCGGTGTCGCCAGGCTTGCTGTCGTGGTTGAACACGAGGTCAAGGCACGCCTGATCTAACGCTACGGGGTCGGTAGACGCCAATATTCCCATGTCCTTCAACTCTGGTGGCGCAGGGTGAGAGTTACAGTCGCAGTCTATCGACATATTGTTCATCACGTTGATGTAAAGTATCTTCTCTCCGTTACCAAAGTAGTTATGCACACCTTGTGCCGCTGCCGCCATTGATTCGAGGAAACCATCCTGGTCTTTTATATGGTTCCACATATCCTTTACGTCGGTAGTAACACCAGCAGAGTGTATGTATGCTTTACCTGATGATGACGCTACGCCTATGGAAGCATTCTTCAGCACGCCTCCGAAGCCTCCCATCTGGTGCCCTTTGAAGTGCGCGAGGTTTATCATGAAGTCGTAGTTGGCGAGGTGGTTACCCACGATGTCATACTTAATATGCGTCTTATCCTTCACAGGTATGCGTATAGAACCAAACTCATCCATAATGTCCACGGCGAAAATGCTATCAAATCCGTGAGCGTGTATGGTCTCCCAATGCGCTGCCGTAGTGTTACGGTTACCTGGATAGGCTGTGTTACACTCCACGATAGTGCCGTTTACTTTCTCTACGAGATTACGTATAAGTGTAGGTTTCAAGTAGTTGTGTCCGCCATTCTCACCAGTTGATATCTTCACAGCGACTCTTCCTTCTGCCTTTCTGCCCACTGCCTCATAGATTTTCACCAACGCCTCTGGCGTAATCTCTTTTGTAAAATAGACCTTTGACACCTGTGCCATGGTCTCGACTGACGCCAACAGCATCAGCACCGCGATAATTGTAAGTTTCTTCATAGTCGTAATATTACTGCCGCAAAGTTACTTTTTTTTTTCAATATTACAGATACCTTTTCTTCTTTTTTTCTTACCTTTTTCTCCTTGATGCAACTATTTGGCGGTATAAGAAAACTTTCTACGATTATTTACACACGTTTGTTGTCGTTTTCTAAATATGAAAATCATCCATAAAGAGGCATTTATCGAATATAAAAATATCTATGAATAGTGACCTTACGGCAATCATTTTTACATATAATGATTTATTTTGAGAAAGTAATCAGACTAATAATTACGCATTTTTTCGCATGAGTTAACGAAAATAACGTTTTATCCACTATTTCATTACTTTTCCTCTCGAAAAATTTGCACAAGTTATGAAAATCATTTACCTTTGCTATACTATAACTATTGACCATCACTATGAACATAAAAACTTTATATATCACAATAGATAGAGTAATATCCGTACTATGCATATTTATTGCCGTATCTATTTATGCTTGTTCATCAGATGATGACATTCTGCATACTGTCATGAAAGATGGAAACAAATTGACCATTAGCGGACAAATCACGTACTACGATACAGAAGATACATTTCTACACAGTGTTTCATCCTATCCTATTAATATAACTACTCTATATACGATATTGATAACATCAACTACAATATTGATGAAAGTTATGAACTTCATGGCTACAATAAAGTATTCACAGGGGGCTGGGAAATGGCAAAATTTGGCTCTTGGATATCACAATATGGGTTAAAACCTAATGCAATATATTATGTCGCAACAGACGTATACGTTAAATATATCACATATGTCCCTGACAATTTGATGATCATCCCTAAAAAGAGCACAAAGGCTATGGGATATTGTCCAGGTATTGATACGCCAACATTCTCTGTCACGAATCATGACAAAGAAAACGTTTGTATCTTGCAAACTTGCAATAAAAGTATTAAATATGACTCAAATGGAAATTTAATAAATCTTAATATCAACAACTTAATCGAACAATTGACATGGAAATTTTTAATTCAAAAAACTGTTTGGGAGTAACACAGGTTACTTTGTTGGGTGTCAGTTTTCTCGTCACATAATGTTCATCAGATGATAGCCAAGAACTTACAGGGAATATCAAAACAATTAAGGTTGATGAAAAAAGCATCATAAACCTTTCAAATGGTGAACAAATACTACTAACGGATACGAATACTTACACACTATATTTTGATAATGTAGTAACAATTGAGCCAGACTCATGCACAGATGATAACGTATTCTCTCTTCTCACAAGAGGCTCCTCAGATTCTTACAGAGCCTACGGATATGATTCTGAGGAGGCTGAAAGTGACTGAAAAAAGTACTCTATAGGAACCGCTTTAAGTCAATATGGTATCCAATCAGGTATCTATATCGCAAGATACGTAAAAATACATAAGAACTTATCTATCCAGCCAAATAAATCAGTAGTCGTTGCCAACTACAATGTAGCCAACGCCCCTGTTAATGTCATGGGATGGTCTGGCAAGACTCAGACAATAGGTTTTACCGCAACACCGACAAGTGACTATATCGCTGATGGTGTAACAAGAGTCTTTTACATTAAAAGTGATATTTCTGGTATTTCCTATAATAAGTACATTCCTGCAGTTCCCTCAAATTTTGTTTGGGCATACAAATTAATTGATGAGGAGGACATATGGTAAAATAAATACACGTTTTAACAGAATAGATAAAAATGACTTTTACTATAAGTAATATAAAATGACAATGTCGCCCCAATGTTGTTGAACTTTGAGGCGACATCGTCATTTTATTATTTAACATTTCAGAACATTACACGCACCTGCAGGTCGATATCTATCTGTGTTACCCCCAAAATTGTTCATGCTCAAAATTGCTGCAGAATACCCCATAAATTATTTTCTATGAAATATCTTAGGCAATATATATTACTTTTACTGTTGACTGTCACTACATCAGTCCTCGCTGCCGAACCTTTACTACTTGAGGCACAATTAATAGACGTAATAAGCAGAGTGCCTTTGGTGGCTGCTTCAGTATCGGTTAATGGTAAAGCTACCATGACTAATGCTGACGGTAGGTTCCGCATGGAGGTGAATAGTGATGACACGCTAAAGTTATCGTGCATAGGATATATATCTACCACGATACCTGTGCAGTTAGTTGGCAACGTTATAGAAATGACGCCGTCTCTTCATACCTTACCAGAGGTGACTGTGGTACCACTTAGCACCATAATGAAAAAATTGCTACATGAGCAAAAACGACAGATGCGTAAAGGAAAGAAACTATACGCTAACTATATGTACCGTCAAACTACGATGCGTAGTGGTAAGCCTATAAGTATCGTAGAGGCATTCTTCAACGGCAACAGCGTGGGGGCTTTGAGAAACGCTAAGCTTATAACTGGTAGATATTCTGAAATAGACATGAAAGAAGGGGTGTTCTCACACACTGCGAATCTTTTTCCGTTGTCACAAATACAACTGTATAATCCAAATAAAAAGTTGAAGAGATGGGACAGGATACTCCCATTAATGGAAAATTATAATCACTACTACAACGTTAAGTATGACGTGATAAGAGATGACGGGAAAAGTATATACTGCATAGATTTCGCACCTCGTGACACTACCGATGAAACTGAAATATTTGTCGGCAAGTTGTATGTAGACGCTGAACGCATGAGTCTGATGGGCGTAGAGGGTGCGATACGCAACCTCCACGTATGGGAAAACTACGGCAACTTTAAGGAACGGCTCACTACCGCAGCCATGTACTTCAGTACAAGTTATGATAACAGCTCAGGGTTTAACGAGGTACAGTCGGTGAACGTTACCGCTAACTATGGGAATATTCAGTTTTCGTCTTTGCTTTACAACGCCGGCAACAGAAACATTAAAGGTGGCAAGAAGCTAAAAGAGGTGCGTGACCTGCGCCATCAGATTGATGCTGTAGGCAAAGACAACGGCTTTTGGGAAGCTAACGAGATTGTTATGCGCACCAGAGGCGAACGTAGTCTACTGAATCTTGGTATGGCTTCTGCTTACGTTCCAAGTACTGCAAACGATAAAATAGACTCACTCGGAGTGCAGATTTGTAACAACCCGCAGATACAGGAAAAGATATACCTGCACACTGACAACAAGTGTTACTACTTAGGTGACACGCTGTGGTACAAGGCTTACGTGATGTGCGCCGACGATTTGCGACCAACGGACATCAGCCGTATTCTGTATGTGGAGCTGTTGACTCCTGATGGCTATCTCGTGGAACGCCAACAGCTACCCATTGGTGGCGATGGAACTGCTAACGGACAATTCGCTCTGAAAGATACTCTGTATTCTGGATACTACGAAGTGAGAGCATACACACGATGGCAACTTAACTTTAACGTAGAATATAGACCATACGTCAGCATTAACAGGCATCTTTTCTACAACAAACAGTTTGAAAAAGATTTCTTTAGGGAATACCCAGGACTATACTCAAGGGTGTTTCCAGTATATGAACGCCCCGACAGTCTGGGCGACTATGATGACAAACGTATTATCCCAAGGCCTAAACAATCGCTTTATAGCGAGAAACTACGGTTGGACGTTCATTTCTATCCTGAAGGAGGAGAACTGATAGAAGGGTTGCCTTGCAATGTGGCTTTCGAAGCAAAAGACCAAGACGGGCAAGCCGTTAAGATTGAGGGGACTGTCAACGACAGCATAACTATTAAGACAGACCGCACTGGTAGAGGTACTTTCATTATTACTCCTACGGGAAAAACGATGAAGGCTCGCTTCAACTGGGCTGATAAGAACTATAGCTTTAAGCTACCAGAGAGTGTGGAGAATGGCTGTACAATGAGGTACAACGTGCTGAACGGGAAACTATATTGTAATACTAAGGGTACTAACATTGCCGCTTACAGCATCTCCTGCCGGGGAAGGGTGAGCCACTTTGAAAGGGTATATGACAGTAAAGGGGAGTATATGCTGAACATTGCGGCTAAGTCTTTGCCTACTGGAATTAATGAGATAACGGTATATGACAGCACTGCCGCTCCACTTGCTACACGACAGATTTTCGTAAACAACCACGACATGGGGGCATCACTGTATACAAAGATTACGAAGGTGGAGAGTGACAGTACTGTTACGAAGACTACGACGGTGAATCCATACGAGGCTCTTACGGTAAATGTCACGGACCGTAATATACAACAGTCACGATTGGCGCGCTTCAGCATCTCCGTAAGGGACACAAGGAGTGACGGACCAACGTATGATGATGGCAACATGTTGACGGACATCTTGCTATCTGGAGACTTGAAAGGCTTTGTGCCGTATCCATCATATTATTTTGAAAGCAACGACACGGAGCATCTGCTGGCACTTAACTCACTAATGTTGGTGCAAGGTTGGAGAAGATACAAGAGAGCAGAGAAGCTAAGATACAGCCCTGAGAAGAAACTGACGTATGAAGGCAGAGTGCTGCACACTACGTCTTCTATGGCTGTATCACAGTTAGACCCATCAGAGCTTGATGTAGACATATCTTCTGAAGAAGCAAAGAACAACAGCGATATAACAAACTTCTTGAATGAGAGAAATGAATCTGACCTTGACGAAGACCCATCTTATGATGATGATCAAGAGGAGAATAGCACTGAGGAAGAGAAAGCAAATCTGCAAGAAGAGATTAGCAGTGGTAAATTAGAAGAGAAGACCAAGAAGGCATTAAAGAGAGAGGTTACGGTAGAAGCAGAATTGATAAAAGACGACAAGGTGGCATCTATAGAATTGAAGCCTGACGAGAATGGACATTTCGCTTTCGTTATGCCTGATTACCACGACAATGCTATACTCTTTGTCAACGCACGTCAACAAAGAGACTCGCTTAAAGAGGGTATTTTCAGCAGTCAAAACAAACACTTCGCAGAGGATAGACCTCAAAGGCTGTTCGTGAAGAGAGACTGGTTCTTTCCGAATTTCGTGTCAAAGTACTCATGGTATCAAATTAATGAGCCTGAAACCTATGAGGGATTGGGCAACTACTATGACCCAGCAGACAGTGTAGCGACGTCTACAACGTTAGGCAATGTGTACGTCAGACGTTTCAGGAAGTCAAGACGCGCCATAAAGCCCAATATGCCTGCTATAAGGACTGATATGTATAAACTCTACAACGACGTGACAGACTGTGGACTGTCTTACGGTGTTTACAGTAGGATATTCCCTTGGCAGGCAGCTACTTTCTACGTGGGATACCTCGATATACCTACAGACATAAGAGTAGACGCTTTAAGTTCTATCTCTACTCTATATTATCATAACTATAAAATCCCCAAAGGCACATACACAGGTAACCGCTATGCTATTGCACATGAATCGGACCAAGCGAGATATGACCGTCTACGATTCAAGCGTATACTTAATTTCAAGATATTCACTGACTATGACAAGCGCGCTGGTACTCGCTTAGGAAGAGGAACTACACGGGCCGATGTAGTGACAATGATAGAAAACATACCCGACGGAGGCGTACGCCGTGTATACTCTTCACGCCGATATGTTATGCCTGGATATACCTGGGCAGAGGAGTTCTACTCGCCCAACTATGCGGAAGCGAAGCCGAAGAAGCCAACGGACTACAGGCGAACGCTGTATTGGAACCCTAATGCGACACTGGATAGTAATGGTAATTTCACCACTACAATATACGCTGGCTCACGTCCTTGCCGCATAAAAGCGACGGTATGCGGCATGGGTTCTGACGGACAGATATACATAAACAAATAAATCAAAACTTCACTCGCACCTGCAAGTCTATGTCTGTCTGCGAAGAAGAGAATATGCGGCGGTCGGCAGTGCCTATCACTGAGCGGTCAAAGTACTTGGTGCGCCCCACCTTTAGTTGTGCCAGTAACCATGAAGTGACATCGCCTCGCAGATACAAGGCACAGCGAAAGCCGTTGCCATAGTATGAGGCACTGTTCATATTGTATAACATTCCGCGCTCATAGGAATAAATACGTGTATCGTAATCATCGGTATCGAAATAGGAAACTGTGCCGTAGACACTGTAACGACGGCTTAGCGCGTATGTCACCGCTTGGCTGAGAATATAGCCTTTGGTATCTTCAGCAGTCAGTATGCCTTCGAAATTACCACGCCAAGAGAGGCGATTATGAGCATACTGCGCTGTAACACGCAACCGATGTGATGACTTTTCCGCAAGAACAGTCGTTGTTTTCTTATCCTCTGTCGTTACCTTCTCGTCACGTTGTTGCCTCCTGTACCTATAACGTGCACTGATTTTCCACTGTCTGTTGGCGTATGTCAGGGCAAGACTGTTGTCTAACGCGTTGGAAGGTGCCGACACTCTGTATCTTAACCATGGAAAACGTACAACGTCAGTATAAGCATCTAACGAGAGCGTTTTGTTTATCGCCCAGCGTGTTCCTAATAGTATTCCTTTCTCATTTGTTACATTACGGCTGTCGCCTAACGCAGAACCATAGCTGGCATGGTAGCGATAGGGATATATGCGCCCCGCTAACGTCACCGTAACTTTACGCACCACTGGCAACATCAGGTTGGCAAGTGTGGCTACGGCACCGTTTTCGCTCACCGCTGTCTCTCCCATCAGCGTCAAAGGTCCCGCCTTCAGTCTGTAATCTATGCTGCCATTCCAGAGGTTTCTGCCATTTGGGAAGTAGAGGCGATACAGCTTTGAGGGGCTAATAGTACCGTCTTTGCCTGGTGTAACGGGAGCTAATGGGCGTGAAAAGGCTGTATAGAGGTACGACACACCTACATTCCACTCTACCCCTTTGCC